>VGTH01000004.1 GCA_016874755.1 Deltaproteobacteria bacterium
TCTCCACAGCCATGACGATCACCTAACGCGGTTCGATACCGAGCTTCTTCCGGCCCTCTCGCAGTACCTGGGTGAAGTGGGCTTCCAGTTTGCCATTGACCTTTGGGCAGTTCGACACGACCGACTCGGCCCAGTCGAGGTATTCCCGGCGCCGCTCCATGCTCCAATCCGCGGGCGGCGCGTGGGTCACGTCGAGCACGTTGGAAATCTTGTCGCCTAGCTTAATCAGCGCCGCTCCGTCAGAAAGGCTTTTTGCGTGTTCGATTTGGAGCTGCTTACGCTCGCCTTTGGGCAAGCTCTTGTTGTCGCTCACCTCTTCGACAAGGCTACGGATTGTCGCACCGAACACTGCCTGCAACTCTTCCGGTGTGGTGCGGGTGTCCTCGATCGTATCGTGCAGGATCGCGCCGGCCAGCACTTCGGGGTCGGTGACGCCCCCAACGTCCGCCAGCAACAAGGAAACCGCGATGGGATGGTTGATGTAAGGAGAAGCTTCCTCGTCTTTGCGCCGCTGGTTGCGGTGGCGCTCCGCCGCGAAATGGACCGCGCGCAGAATCAGAAGTTCATGCGAGCTATTTTGCTTCATCGCTTAGTGTCCTTCTGAGGCTGAGGTTCGATGCGCTCCATGTCGAGGGCGCCAATAGCTGGCGCTCCACATAGTTCCTGACACCGGCTCTTGGCGTACTGCCAGGCTGAGAATCTGGGTTGTATGTCCGGTGCTGGAGCCACCGGCTTAAGCCATGGATCGTCTCCAAAGGCGGTATACTGTTCATACAATTGATCGCATGTCATGCCGCGCTTGTGCTGCGATCGGAGAGAGCGGTCGACGATATTTTTTGCCTTCTCAACGGCCTCCTCGTACGTCGCGAACTCGCCAAACTCATAGCGGTCCTCAGCGCTGAAGAGTGAATTGAAGTTGTCGTCAACGAAAACTTTGTACGGCATAAAGGGTCTCCGGACCACAGCCTGATACTATCACAATTGCCGGCTGACGTGTCATTGACGTGCCAGCCAACGGCTGTTCGCGTGACTCGCTGCTTGCCAGCCGCAACCCGTTGCGCGGGCGGCTTGGTTTTAAGGCAACTCCGACTAGATTTTAATATTCTTCCGAATGGTTCCCACGTCACGCCCCCGTGCGATGGGCAGCTTGGCGATTTGCTGTGCGTACCAAAAAGCCGACATGTGAGGCCGCCGCTTTTTCTGCGCCCGGTATGCCTTCCGCCATGCCGCGTACATCGCCCGAGTTTCCTGCTTGCGCTCCTCACGCCGGTCGACGCTCGGCGTGTAGGCTGGATCAACTGTCGTGGCGCTATCGACTATGCGGCGGATCGCCTCGGCGTCGACCCCGAATCGCCCGTTCTCGAACGCGACCAGATCCGCGAGCGGTTCCGACTTGTCCCCGGCGACCAGGGCGACTCGCTCGTCCACACGCAGGCATAGCACTTGGCGCTGCTTCTTTCCTTTGAACGTGCCGATGGGGAGCAATGAGTCACCGGCCGGCTTCTGCTCGCTCGGCCGGATTTGCAGGCTCGCAGCGATGAATTCGCCGACCGTGAGCGTATCGCAACGCCATTGTTTCAAAAGATCGTCAGGGATCGCCACCCGGTTAATATCGTCCCGCTTGTCGCACACTACGAACGAGGCCGCCTTCCCGTCGGCGCGGCTGACCGTATGCACCGCCATCGCGCAGGCCCGCTCGCAGCCGGGGCAGACCACCGACTTTGCCGGGCGGGCGCGTGCCAGTAGCTTTTGCTGTTTTAGGGCGGCGACCGGCTGGCTCGGCCAGTCACGCAGCTCTACCTCGCCGACGTACACCTGACCGTCAGGGGCGGCGCCGAGGCGCTCAAGCAACTCGATCACGGCGTCCAGCGGCTTCATCCTTCGGCGGCTTTCCGTTCCTCAACCGCTTCCCGTGGCTCGATTCCAGACGCGGTCAGCATATCCCGCAGCTTGAGATCGATCTCGTCGTACTTGAGCGAACAGGAGTTGGGGTGGGTGATACGGATCGTGACCGACTTGGGCCGGTCGTGGCCGTTGACCGTAACCAGCGCGCCAAGCTCGACCCGGGTGACGTTGTACTGGTGCAAGGGGACCGACTTGGCCAGGTTATCGAGCATACCATGGATCGCCCCCGGATCGTTGACGCCGTCGGCCTCCACTGTGATGCGTTCGCCCCGCGTCACCCTGGAGGACAGGCGCAGCTTTTTGATCGCCACTTCCTGGATGCCGCTGCTTGAATCATAGACGAAGTCGAAGCGCTTGTTTCTCAACGGATTGAGGTCGTAAACCCGGCCGTCCTTGGGATCGCCCGGCAGCTCGGGCAGCTTCAAGATCGCCGTGGCAAACATGCCCTGGAGCGGCTCGACGGCCTTGTTGGCGCCGCGGTAGTTGAGATCGAGGGTGCCGTCTTTTCGCGAGTAAACGAAGATCACTTCAAACGCCGGATTATGCGGCCGGCGGTCGAACTGGCCATCGACCCACTCGACGCCGTTTTGCGAATAGTCTTCCGGGTAGGCAAAAAAATAGTCGAGCTCGCCGCGCCGGTAGGGCTCGACCACGCAGTTGTTGCCGCGCCCGTCGGTGTGGTGGAAATAGGTGCGAATGAGCCCGGCCAGCTCTTTCAGGCTCGCGTCATCCACCGCCGCTGGGACCTTGGGCAAGTTCTTCCGCTTGCGCCAATGGGTCAGCGTGTCAGCGTGATAAAATAGCGCCGCGCCTTTCCAGTAAGCGCGATGTTTCAGGAAAGCGACCATCGCCCGCTCATAGTGGTTGGATAGTCCGGAGAGCTGAGCCACGAGTTCCTCGCGCGCCGCGCGATCGTCGCCAAGATGCCATTCGGCCTCGTCGATGATGGCCCGGAATCCTTTTTCACAGCTCAGCTCAAAAATGTCCCGCAGCTCGGCGTCCATGTCGTTGCGCTGGCTCGCGGGGAGCGCCAGCCAGGCGGTGAATAGCGCGTCCGGCTGGGTCTCTTTCATGGCCGCGAAATCCAGGTCGGTGAAGATTTCGTGGCTGTGAAAGTAGCGGGCCAGGAGCGCATTGGGCATCTGGCGGAAGAAGTCTCTAGTCGAGTAGTGGCGAACCATTGGCCCTCCCAAGACAACACTAGACTTCCCTGGAATATAGGAAAGAACCGGAAGTTTTAGTAGGGGTTGTGGAAAATGTTGGTAAACGCTCTGAGGGCGGCTTGCGGGAGACTCGGCCGCCATGGCGTTCACTCGCTTAAGGGCACGCCAGCACGGCGGTAATTTGCGCTACCCGCTAGGTCTCCTTCAGGCCGCGGTCCCCTACGTCACCGATTGGAGGTGCTTGGATTATATCGAACATCGGTAGTAAAAGGGGCTGTGCAAACCGTAAAAACGGCACTAGTTCCGAGTACTGCCTCAGAGGGGGCCAATTGCGTTGAACGCCGTTGAGATCGAGCAGGCCATCACGGACCTCGCAGAGCAGCCCTTTGACGCCGCGATCTTTCCCTATGCTTTCCTTGAGGCGTTTGGCAACAAGGAGACGACGATCAAGAGGCTTCGCGCTGGGGCGTCGAACAAGTCGGACCTCGGCGGTGTCCTCCAAACCAACAACGTCCACATCCTGACCTGCGACGCGGGCAAAGTGCCGGATTCACTCAAGGCGCTCAAGGATAGCCCCGCGACGGCCAGGGGCAAGGCGAAGTTCATTCTCGCTACCGACGGCACGGATTTCGAGGCCGAAGACCTGAACAGCGGTGAGACGGTTGCCTGCGCCTTCAAGGATTTCCCTGACCACTTCGGCTTCTTCCTGCCGCTGGCGGGGATCAGCACCGTTCGGCAGATCAGCGACAATGCCTTCGACATCCGGGCGACCAGCCGCCTCAACAAACTCTACGTCGAACTTTTGCGGGACAATCCGGAGTGGGGCAAGGCCGCTCGTCGCCACGACATGAACCACTTCATGGCGCGGCTGATCTTCTGCTTTTTCGCCGAGGATACAGACATCTTCGTCGGCAAGGGCAAGTTCACCGAAATGATCGCGCAGATGAGCGCGACCGACTCGTCCAACACGCACGAGGTCGTCAGCACGTTGTTCCTAGCCATGAACACCAAACGGGAGGACCGGTCAGCCGCCAAGATTCCCCGCTGGGCCGACGACTTCCCCTACGTCAACGGCGGGTTGTTCTCTGGCAGCATGGACGTACCGAAGTTCAGCCGGATCGCCCGCTCCTACCTCCTGCACGTCGGCCGCCTCGACTGGACCAAGATCAATCCCGATATCTTCGGGTCGATGATCCAGGCAGTTGCCGAGGACGAGGAGCGCGGCGAGCTAGGGATGCACTACACGAGCGTCCCAAACATCCTCAAGGTGCTGAACCCGCTTTTCCTTGACGACCTGCGGGCGCGGCTTCAGGAAGCGGGCGACAACCCCCGCACCTTACTCAACCTGCGCAAGCGCATGGCGAAGATCAGGGTCTTCGACCCGGCCTGCGGCTCCGGCAATTTCCTGGTCATCGCCTACAAGGAGATGCGCGAGATCGAGGCGGACATCAACAAGCGGCGCGGCGAGCCGGATCGCGCCTCCGAGATCCCGCTCACAAACTTCCGCGGGATTGAGCTGCGCGACTTCCCGGCGGAGATCGCGCGCCTAGCGCTGGTCATCGCCGAGTACCAGTGCGACGTGCTCTATCGCGGGCAGAGGCTGGCTCTGGCCGAGTTCCTGCCCTTGCGCAACGAGAACTGGATCACCTGCGGTAACGCGCTTCGGCTCGACTGGCTGACCATCTGCCCGCCCACCGGCAAGGGCGTGAAGGTGCAGGCGGATGATCTGTTTGGTACACCGCTAGACCAAGCCGAGATCGACTTCGAGAACGAAGGCGGCGAGACCTACATCTGCGGCAATCCGCCGTACCTCGGCAGTCGATGGAGAGAGAAGGATCAGCAGGAAGACTTGGCGGCTCTCTTCTCTGGCCGCGCACCTAGCTTCAAGGACTTGGACTACGTTGCCGCGTGGTACTTGAAGGCTGCGGATTACCTTCACGCTGTGCCCAGTTGTTCCAGTGCGTTTGTCGCCACCAAGTCGATCTGTCAGGGCGAACAAGTCGCTATGCTGTGGCCTCTGGTCTTCGGTCAAGGTCTGGAAATATCCTTCGCTCACCGCCCGTTTCACTGGAGCAACCTGGCAACCGCAAACGCGGGTGTGACCGTGGTCATTGTCGGCATCGCATCCGGGCGTTCGAGCAAGAAGTTTCTCTTTGATGGTGACGAGAAGCGCATCGTTGAGAACATCGGGCCGTACCTGATTCCCGTTGGGAACATCATCGTTCAGAAGGCCCCTCGACCCTTGAATGGCCTGCCTCGGATGGACTATGGAAACAAGCCTACAGATGGCGGCAATCTGATCTTGGATAGAGCCGCGAAGGATGCCCTTGTCGTGGCGCGCCCCGAAGCCACCCGGTTCATCAAGGCTTATGTTGGTTCCACTGAGTTCATCAATGGGGTGCCACGCTTCTGCCTGTGGGTTGAAGATGAGGACGTTGACGAGGCACGTTTGATACCCGACCTTCGTGAACGGTTTGAGAACGTCAGAACGCTCAGAGCTGAAAGCAAGGGGCAGCAGGCGAACGCGAACGCAGACACACCCCATCGGTTTGTCTTCGCACCTCACCGATCCGGGAGTGCGCTGATCGTTCCTCGCGTTTCCTCCGAACGCCGCCCGTACTTGCCCGTAGGACTTGTCGATGATGCGACAGTGATCTCTGATCGGGCTGCGGTGATCTACAGGCCCGAAACATGGTTCCTCTCGATCGTGGCGAGCCGGATGCACTTGGTATGGATCGCCACAGTATGCGTCCGCATGAGAATGGACTTTTCCTACTCGAACACTCTCGGCTGGCATACGTTCCCCGTGCCGACGCTGACGGACAAGAACAAGGCCGACCTCACGCGCTGCGCCGAGGACATCCTCTTGGCGCGCGAGCGTCACTTCCCAGCGACCATCGCCGACCTCTACGATCCCGACGCCATGCCCGCCGACCTGCGCGCGGCGCATGAGCGCAACGACGAAGTGCTGGAGCGCATTTACATCGGTCGCCGCTTCAAGAACGACACCGAGCGGTTGGAAAAACTGTTCGAGCTTTATACAAAAATGACGGCGGAAAGGGCCAAGTCTGCGCCAGCAAAAAGGGACGCGAAAAGGAAGACGGCATGAGCACCGAAAACTCGAAGCCTGTGCGCCTGACCGCGCCGCCCGCAGGCTACGCCGACTGGCTGGCCGAACTGAAAACCCGCATCCACGGCGCCCAGCAGCGCGCCGCGCTGGCGGTCAACCGCGAACTGGTGCTGCTCTACTGGCAAATCGGCCGCGACATTCTAGCGCGGCAGGCTGAGCAGGGCTGGGGCGCGAAAGTCATCGAGCGGCTGTCGCAGGACCTGCGCTCGGCGTTCCCGGAAATGCACGGTTTTTCGCCTCGCAACCTCAAATACATGCGTGCTTTTGCCGAGGCATGGCCGCATCAGCAGTTTGTGCAAGAGGTGCTTGCACAATTGCCCTGGTATCACCAGTTGGCACTGCTGGACAAACTACCCGGCCCGGAAACCCGCCGCTGGTACGCGGCCAAGGCCATCGAGCACAACTGGTCGCGTAATGTGCTGGTGATGCAGATTGAAACCCGCCTGCTGGAACGCAGCGGCAAGGCTATAACCAATTTCCCGGCGACGCTGCCCAAGCCGCAGTCCGATCTGGCGCGCGAATCGCTGAAAGACCCCTACCGTTTCGACTTTCTCGGCCTGACCGACGAAGCACAGGAGCGCGCGGTTGAAGGCGCGCTGGTCAAGCATGTCACAGAATTCCTGCTGGAACTGGGCGCGGGCTTTGCCTTCGTCGGGCGGCAAGTGCTGCTGGATGTGGGAGGCGACGAGTTCTTCATCGACCTGTTGTTCTATCACCTCAAACTGCGCTGCTATGTCGTGGTGGAACTCAAAGGCGGCAAATTCAAGCCCGAACACTTGGGGCAACTGGGTTTTTACCTGACCACCGTGGACAGGCAGGTCAAAAACGCGCATGACAACCCGACCATCGGCCTGCTGCTATGCAAGAGCAAAAACAAGATCGTGGCCGAATACGCCTTGAGCGACAAAACACAACCGATGGGAGTGGCCGAATACAAGTTGCTCGAATCGCTGCCGCCGGAACTGCAAACCAGCCTGCCGAGCATCGAACAGATTGAGCGGGAGTTGGCCGCCGGGGATCCGCTTGGCGATGGGAATGAGGAATGAGTGCATTCCTCGGCCTTCCGAAACGCGCGGTGGTTTGAGATTCTATGAGGCGCTATGGGGTTCTATGAGATTTTATGAGTTGATGTGCGCCGGAAGGTTTTTGATTTCTGGCGGGGCGCGGAGCGCAGGGAAATGAAAATGCTTTATCCGACAACGAATTACAGAATGCATCCGGGCGGTGCGGGAATTGATCGGGTTTTGATCGCCCGTGCACCTGAGCATCCGCTATGAACATCACCGTCCCTTCCGTCTCCGTCACCTACGCACGCAACGGGGCATCGACCAAGGCCAACGCCCTTGGGATGCGGCCCATGCAGGAACGCGCCTACGAGAAGCGCGGCGAGCAATACCTCCTTATCAAGTCGCCGCCCGCGTCGGGCAAGAGCCGCGCGCTCATGTTCGTCGCGCTCGATAAGCTGGCGAACCAAGGCTTGAAGCAGGCCATCGTCGTCGTGCCGGAGAAGGCCATCGGTGCCAGCTTTAACGACGAGCCGTTGTCCGAGTTTGGCTTCTGGTCCGACTGGCATGTCGAGCCGAAATGGAACCTGTGCAACGCGCCCGGCAACGACAACGGCGGCAAGGTAAAGTCGCTCGGCGCGTTCCTTGAAGGAAACGACAAGGTGCTGGTCTGCACTCACGCGACGTTCCGCTTCGCCGTCGATGCCTACGGCGTAGAGAAGTTCGACGACCGGTTGATCACGGTTGATGAGTTCCACCATGTTTCGGCCAATCCCGACAACAAGCTCGGCTTACACTTGGGGCAGTTCATCGCGCGAGGCCGGACGCACATTGTCGCCATGACCGGCTCCTACTTCCGTGGCGACGCCGAAGCCGTGCTTGCCCCATCCGACGAAGCCAAGTTCGATACCGTCACATACACCTATTACGAGCAGCTCAACGGCTACGATTACTTGAAGCAGCTCGACATCGGCTACTTCTTTTACAGCGGGCCTTACGTCGATGACATCCTCGAAGTCCTCGACCCCGCCGAGAAGACCATCATCCACATCCCCAATGTCAATTCACGGGAGAGCACGAAGGACAAGATGCGGGAGGTGGAGCACATCATCGAGGCGCTCGGCGAATGGCAAGGTGTTGATGCTGAGACGGGCTTCCAACTTGTCAAGCGGCCCGACGGCCGGGTGCTGCGCATTGCCGATCTTGTCGATGACGATGCCGCGAAACGCGACCGCGTGTCCGCCGCGCTCAAGGACCCGGCGCAGAAGAACAATCGGGATTACGTGGACATGATCATCGCGCTGGGCATGGCGAAGGAGGGCTTCGATTGGATTTGGTGCGATCACGCACTGACCGTCGGCTATCGCGCCAGCCTGACCGAGATTGTGCAGATCATCGGGCGCGCAACCCGCGACGCGCCGGGCAAGACTCGCGCGAGGTTTACCAACTTGATCGCCGAGCCGGATGCCTCCGAGGAGGCGGTGACCGAGGCCGTCAACGACACCTTGAAAGCCATCGCCGCTAGCCTCCTGATGGAGCAGGTCCTCGCCCCGCGCTTCGACTTCAAGCCCAAGAACCCGGACAGCGGCCCGACGCCTGGGTTCGACTATGGAGAGAACGGCTACGACCCAAACAAGTCCAACATCGGCGTCAACCATCAGACTGGACAGGTGCAGATCGAGATTAAGGGCCTGGTCGAACCCAAGAGCAAGGAGGCGGCGCGTATCTGTCAGGAGGACCTGAACGAGGTGATCGCCAGCTTCATTCAGGACAAGACCGCTATCGAGCGCGGCTTATTCGATGAAGAACTGGTGCCGGAAGAACTGACGGTGGTCCGCATGGGCAAGATCATCAAGGACAAATACCCCGAGCTTGATGCGGAAGATCAAGAAGCCGTGCGCCAGCACGCCATCGCCGCCCTCACGCTGACCCAGCAGGCAAAGCAGCTCGCGACGGTCGGCGAAAGCGACGAGGCGACTCCCAACACCGCGCTGATCGACGGTGTGCGCCGTTTTGCGATGGACGTGCGCGAACTGGGCATCGACCTGATCGACCGCATTAACCCCTTCGGCGAAGCCTACGCCATCCTCGCCAAGACGATGAGCGAGGAAAGCTTGAAGCAGGTCGCGGCGGCTATCTCCGCCAAACGCGCGAACCTGACCCCGGACGAAGCTAAGGAGCTTGCGGGCCGCGCCGTCCAATTCAAGCGGGAGCGCGGGCGTGTGCCCGCGCTCGATTCGCAGGATGCGTGGGAGCGCCGCATGGCCGAAGGTGCCGCCGCCTTCATGCGCTACAGGAAGGAGGGTCGCTATGAGAGACCTTGAACTCGACGAACTGGCGGCGGAACTTTCGGAATTCGCCGCGCCGGAAGTGAAGGGCGGACGCCCGCCGCGCGAGGAGCGCGTCATCGCCGGGTTCGAGGAAATCCAGCGGTTTGTCGAGAAGCATGGTCGCGTTCCGCGACATGGGGAAGATCGCGACATCTTCGAGCGGCTGTACGCCGTGCGTCTCGACCGCCTGCGCATTTTACCGGACTGCCGCGCCCTGGTGGAGCCTCTGGACCATCAGGGATTGCTTGCTGATGAACCGAGAGTCGGCGAGCCACCGGCGGACTACGGCGTGGACCAACTGGCTGCCGAACTGGCGGGCGTGGGCGGCGCTGAGGACATCACCATACTGCGCCATGTCCGCACCAGCGCCGATAAGCGCGCCGCCGAGGAGATCGCCGACCGCAAGCGCTGCGAGGATTTCGAGACATTCAAGCCGCTGTTTGAGCGCGTGCAAGCCGACATCAAAACGGGCCTGCGGCAAGCCCAGCCCATCGAGGCGGGCCGCCGCGCGATTGAAGCCGGCGACTTCTTTGTCCTCGACGGCATCACCCTCTACGTCGCCGAGGTGGGCGAACCGTTGAAGACGACAGCGGGGGAAGTTGATCGCCGCCTGCGGCTGATCTTCGCCAACGGCACCGAGAGCAATTTATTGCTGCGCTCGCTTCAACGCGCGTTCTACAATGACCCCGCCGCGCGGCGGCTGGTCTCGCCGGAGAGCGGGCAACTTTCTTTCGGCGGCGATTGGGAGGCGGAAGATGTCGAGAGCGGCACGATCTACGTCCTGCGCTCGCTGTCCGATCATCCCTATATCACACAGCATCGCGACCTGATCCACAAAATCGGCGTGACCGGCAGCAAGGTCGAAACCCGACTTGCTGACACCGAACACGACGCCACATACCTTCTGGCGAAGGTCGAGGTGGTTGCTACCTACAAACTGGCAGGCATCAACCGCACGCGGATGGAAAATCTGTTTCACAGGCTGTTTGCGTCGGCGCGGTTGAACATCACCATCAACGACCGCTTCGGTCAGCCCGTGCAGCCGCAGGAATGGTTCCTCGTGCCCTTATTCATCATTGACGAAGCCGTCGAGCGCATCAAGGATGGGTCGATTACCAGCTACGTCTACGACCCCAAGGCGGCACGGCTGGTGAAGGCGGTTTCCGCAGCTCGCGCAACGTAGAAGCTGGCCGGCGAGTACTAAGGACAGTGAGGAATTCGATGCGCGCAGGTTAGCCTATGTCTTCTTGAACAGCGGTATCACCTCTGCCCCCGCTTACAGGTTATCCAAATAATCCGCCCAAGATGGTATCATCTTCCGCCACTCCCGCAGGTGCTCGGAAAAATTGGATTTCGGCTATATTTAGGCAGAGATGGCGCGGCTGTAATCCCGCTGCTAATCGGCGGCGACAAGTCAACGCAGGGCAAGGACATACGCACGGCGAAGCGATACTGGGACGACTTCAAAAAAGAAAAGAGATGAACGATGGCACGGCGTAGCAAAGACTGGAATGCTGGTTTGGCCGAAGATTTACGGGATATGAGATTTGCTCGCGAATTTCTCTTGGCCGCTGTCGATGACGGGGTGTCGATCCAGATCGCCATGGGCAAAGTCATCCGGGCTATCGGTATCAAGGAGTTTTCCGCGAAAATCGGTATGGCCGGCCCAAACATCCTGCGGGCGATAAATCCGCGCCACAATCCGACCCAGGACACCCTCAACCGAATGCTAAAGCCATTCAAGCTCAAACTGAGCCTCGTACCCATCGAAGAAACCAACCGCCGCCGTGCGGCTTAGGAAATTTCCAACTACGCCTGCTTGAACAGCGGTATCACGTCCGCCCCAGCCTTCAGCCCGTCCAAATAATCCGCCCAAGCCTGCATCATCTTGCGCCGCTCCGGAAGATGCTCGGCAAAGTTATAAGCCGCGCTGACGGCGTTGCGCTCGGCGTGGGCGAGCTGGCGCTCGATGGCTTGGTGGTTCCAGCCCTGTTCGTGTAGCAGCGTGGAGGCCATGCTGCGGAAGCCGTGACCGGTCATCTCTCCCTTGGTGTAGCCCATGCGCCGCAGGGCGGCGAGGACGGCGTTCTCGCTCATCGGCCGCTCATGGGTTCTCGCGCTGGGGAAAACATATCGCGGCGCATCGGGGCGCGACGGAAAAACCCGGTTGGTCAACGGCTCCAGCTCCCGGAGAATCTCCACCGCCTGGCGGGATAGCGGCACGATATGCTGCTCGCGCATCTTCATGCGCGCGGCGGGCAGGCGCCATTCGCCTTTTACAAGATCCATCTCCGACCACCGGGCATGACGTAACTCTCCCGGCCGGACAAACACCAGCGGCGCCAAGCGTAGGGCGCATTTGGTGGCAAAATAACCCTGGTAACCGTCGATCACGCGCAGCAACTCGGCGATCAGCTTTGGCTCCACGATCGAGGCGTGGTGTTTGACTTTCAAGCGGGGCAAAGAGCCGCGTAAGTCGCCGGTCGGATCGCGTTCCGCCCTACCGGTGGCAACGGCATAGCGAAATACCTGTCCACAGGTCTGCATTGCTCGGTGGGTGGATTCGATAGCGCCGCGACTCTCGATGCGCCGAAGGGCAGCCAGCAGCTCCGGTGCTTTGATGTCGGCAATCGGGCGTTTGCCAAGCCAGGGGAACAAATCTTTTACCAGTCGCCGCAGGATGCGGTCGCTCGTGCTAGACTCCCATCCGGGTGAAAATTTCGCGTGCCACTCGCGCGCGATCGCCTCAAAACTCTCGGCCCCAGCTTGTGCCGCCCTCTCTGCTTTGCGCGCTTCGCCGGGATCGATGCCATCGGCGACTTGCTTGCGGGCAGCGTCACGCCTTTCTCGGGCGGCCTTCAAAGATACATCGGGATAGACCCCAAACGAGAGCCGCTTCTCCTTGCCCGCAAAGCGGTATTTCCAACGCCACCACTTGCCGCCAGCGGGAGCGACCTCAAGGTACAATCCACCGGCGTCAAACAGCTTGAACGTCTTGTCTTTGCCCTTGGCCGAACGAATCGCAGTGTCGGTTAGCGCCATTTTGGGGGCAACTCACTTTCTGTGATACCCAGTTGCCCCCAGAGTTGCCCCCACAATGTGGGCAGCTTGTCCCGGATGGCATCGGATCATCCCGGACACTATATAGCAAAAACTCTTTTAATTACAAATCTTTAATGGATTTCTTTGGACTGCTGCGGAAGAGAGGATGGAGCCACCCGCCGGAATCGAACCGGCGACCTACTGATTACGAATCAGTTGCTCTACCAACTGAGCTAGGGTGGCTTACTCTTGATGGGCGCTTAGCCGTTGTGGCTTTGGCGCCTGGTTGATCTTAATCAACGTGGCTGTGAAAGTTCAAGCGCACTTAGCCTAGCATGATTGCCCGAGGTTTTAAATGATGGCGCGTCGGGCTCATGCGCGATGCTCGTTTCGGCGTCTTCGTTCGCTGCTGCCTAATTTTTGCGCAACCGCCTTTTTTCTAGGCATCCCCAAAATCTTCATTTGCGCCGCGAGACCTGGAAGTAGTTGATTTCTCGCCTTTCCCTTCCCACTACCAAGCTGGTATGCGGGTTGCTCTATTGCTACCGAGCTAACTTGCTGACGTTTTTTTCAGCACCGACCATTGTTGCGATAGAGGGGGGATCCGCCTGTGAAGTTGCGAAAGATAATCTGGGCGATGTTTTTTTTATGGATCGTGGGTATCTCACTTCCTGCTTCAACTACAGCTCAGGCGCCTGAAGCGCCGAAGGCGGCTGCCCCGGAGGCGCCAAAGGATGCCACCGCACCGGCGGCACCGCAGCCGTTTACAGTGAGCCCAGCTCCAGGGGCTGCGCCGGCGACAGCTGTGGCGCAGGCCGGCGCACCGGCCGCTCCCGCGACGGCGGCACCGCAGATCGACAAAGGCGATACCGCGTGGATTCTCACCTCTGCCGCGCTCGTTTTGATGATGACGATCCCCGGTTTGTTTCTTTTCTACGGCGGTATGGTGCGCTCGAAAAATATTCTCGGCACAATCATGCAGAGCTTTGTCGTGACCGCGTTGATTAGCATTCAGTGGGTGTTGTTCGGCTACAGCCTCGCGTTCGGACCCGATATCGGCAAATTTATTGGCAGCTTGGCTTGGGTGGGACTCAGCGGTGTCGGCACCGCGCCCAACCCGAATTATGCCGCGACCATTCCGCATCAAGCTTTCATGATCTACCAAATGATGTTTGCGATCATCACGCCGGCGCTGATCACCGGCGCCATCGCCGAGCGCGCCAAGTTCAGCACGTTCATTGTTTTCGTCCTGCTCTGGGCGACGCTTGTTTATGATCCGCTGGCGCATTGGGTCTGGGGCAAAGGCTGGATCGGGGACATGGGCGCCCTCGATTTCGCCGGCGGAACGGTGGTGCATATCAGCTCAGGCATTTCCGCCCTCGCGGCGATTATGATTTACGGCAAACGCGTCGGCTACGGCCATGAAAACATGACGCCGCATAACTTGCCGTTCACAGTTATCGGTGCGTCGCTACTCTGGGTCGGTTGGTTTGGTTTCAACGCCGGCAGCGCGCTAGCGGCGGACGGTTTGGCAACCACGGCATTTCTCACCACTAATACGGCGGCGGCGGCCGCGGCGCTGTCGTGGATGTTTGCCGAATGGGCGAGCCACGGTAAGCCGACGGCTCTAGGTACTGCCAGCGGCGCCGTAGCCGGCTTGGTGTGCATCACCCCCGGTGCAGGCTTCGTCGGGCCGATCTCCGCGATCATCATCGGCGTGGTGGGCGGCTACATTTGCTACTCCGCGTGTAATCTCAAAGCGAAATTTGGTTACGACGACTCCCTCGACGTGGTCGGCGTGCACGGGGTCGGTGGCACGTGGGGCGCGCTGGCGACCGGCTTATTTGCCTCGAAGGCGATCAACCCCGCCGGCAATGACGGTCTATTTTTCGGCAACCCAAGCCAGCTTTGGGTGCAATTCGTTAGCGTCGCGGCAACGATGGTTTTTGCTTTTGTTGTCACCGCCATTATTCTGAAGATTCTGAAGGCCACCATGGGATTGCGCGTCAGTGAAGAAGAAGAACGCATGGGCCTCGACCTTACCCAACATAACGAGCGCGGCTACGCGTAACGGGTGTTGGCTCTGCAACGGAGAATGTGATAACAGGAGTGACTTTCCAAGAGGTTTGCAGCATTTCAAACAGATAAAGGAGAAAAGCAGATGTCCGTAAAAGACGCCTTAGAGATGGCGAAGAAAAACAAAGCCGAGATTGTCGATTTTAAGTTCATCGACGTTCCCGGCAAGCAGCAGCACTTTTCAATCCCAGCCGCGGAGCTCGATGCCGACAAGTTCGAGCAAGGGCTGGGCTTCGATGGTTCGAGCATTCGCGGTTTCCAGAGCATCAACGAATCTGACATGATCCTGATGCCCGATCCCGACACAGCGATGATGGACCCGTTCACTGAGCACTCGACCATCACCTTTGTCTGCAACGTCCTCGACGCCATCACCCGCGAGCCCTACTCCCGCGACCCGCGCTACATCACGCAAAAAGCGGAGAAATACCTCAAATCTTCCGGCGTCGCAGACATCAGCTACTGGGGTCCGGAAATCGAGTTTTTTATCTTCGACAGCATTCGCTTCGACCAGAACCATCATGAAGGGTACTATCACATCGATTCCAGCGAAGGCTTCTGGAACGCAGGTAAACCCGGTCCCAACCTGGGCAACACGATCCGATACAAAGAGGGTTATTTCCCGCTGCCGCCGATGGACCAATATCAGGACCTGCGCTCCGAGATGGTTTTGAACTTGGAGAAATGCGGCATCAAGGTGGAAGTGCACCACCACGAAGTGGCCACCGGCGGTCAGACCGAAATCGACATGCGCTTCGACACCATGACCAAAATGGCCGACAAGGTGTTGCTCTATAAGTACGTGGTCAAGAACACGGCGGCCAAGCGGGGCAAAGTGGTCACAGTCATGCCCAAGCCGTTGTTCCAAGACAACGGTTCCGGCATGCATTGCCATCAGAGCTTGTGGAAAGCCGGCAAGAATCTGTTCTATGACAAGAAGGGGTATGGGTTGATCAGCGACACGGCACGCTGGTACATCGGCGGGCTGCTCAAACACGCCCATGCGCTGTGCGGGTTCATTGCGCCGACGACCAATTCCTATCGCCGGCTGGTGCCGGGTTACGAAGCGCCGATCAACTTGGTGTACTCGGCGCGAAACAGAAGCGCTTGCGTGCGCATCCCGATGTATTCGACCAGCGAGAAGGCCAAGCGGTTAGAGTTCCGTACTCCCGATCCGAGCTGCAACCCGTACTTTGCGTTCCCAGCGATGTTGATGGCCGGGGTGGACGGTATTCGCAACAAGATCGAGCCGCCGAAACCGATCGACAAGAACTTGTACGAATTGGAGCCGGAAGAAGCTGCCAAAGTGAAGTCGATGCCAGGGTCATTGGACCAGGCGTTGGATGCGTTGGAGAAGGACCACGAGTTCCTGCTCCGAGGCGATGTGTTTACCAAGGACGTGATCGAGACCTGGTTGGAGTACAAGAGGAAGAACGAGGTCGATGCGATTCGGCTGAGGCCCCATCCTTGGGAATTCGCCCTCTATTTCGACATTTAAATCACTTGCTCCCAATGCGGCCGCTCTTGCTTAGAGAGCGGCCTCGCCCCATACTTAGCTCAGGGGGAAACCATGAAAAAGATTGAAGCGATCATCAAGCCTTTCAAACTCGATGAAGTAAAGCAGCGACTGACTTCGGCCGGCATCACCGGTATGACGATCACCGAAGTCAAAGGCTTCGGTCGTCAGAAAGGCCACACGGAACTTTATCGCGGCGCCGAATACACGGTGGATTTCCTGCCTAAAGTGAAAATCGAAATCCTTGCGCCGGACGATATGGCGCAGAAAATCGTCGAGGCGATTCTTGACTCGGCACAAACCGGCAAGATCGGCGACGGGAAGATCTTTGTGTCGACGGTCGAAGAAGTGATTCGCATTCGGACCAACGAAAGAGGAGAAGAGGCGATCAGTTAATCGGCGTACGATTCTTTCGGTCATAGCTAAACCCGGTGTGGGCGAACGTGCCACACCGGGTTTTTTGTTTCAGTGGTCCAAAATCAGTTCCGGCGGAAGACCGGGAGCTTTGCTTTTACTCAGCTCAATAGCAGCGAATTTCTATCTCATTGCCGTCCGGGTCGGCAAAATAGACCGAGGTCGCTTGACCCTGCGCTCCCCAGCGTGACACCGGGCCTTCGCGGATGGCGATTTGACGTTGCGTCAGAAAATCGACGATGCCGGCAAAATCGGCTTTGCCGACGACCATACAGAAGTGATTGAGGTTGTGCCTATTTGATGGCTCGGTCGCGCCGGTCTCTTTCAGCGGAAAGAGATCGATGATCGTGTGTTGGTTGATGCGCACCGATGGGAAGCCAACTTTGCCGGCGCGGAAGGCGGCGAGTCGTTCTGCTGTCAATCCCAACACGTCCATATAAAAACGCAACGCTCGGTCGACGTCGGCGACATTGAGGACGATGTGGTCGAGCTCGGTGATCTGTATTCGTTCCATGGCGCACGCACCCTCCCGGTAAGGAAGCTTACATCGCCGCGACAATCTCTTTCAACTCTTTTAACAGCGAGCGAATTTCTTTGGCCGTGCCAACCGTGATGCGCAGGCAATCTTGCAAGCCTGGCACGTCAAAGTAGCGCACGAGAATATTTTGCTGCTTCAAGCCTTCGTAGACGATTCTTTGGTTGCGCCCGACCTTGCGCGCGAGCACAAAGTTGGTGTGCGACGGGTAGACTTCATAGCCTAGCTTCAGCAGCGCGTTGGTGAGTTGCTGGCGGCTGCGCTTGATGCGCTCGGCGTTGCGTTGCATCCACGCCAAATCCTGCAACGCGCTGCAGGCTGCGACCATGCTCAAACGGTTGAGGTTGTAGGAGTCTTTGACTTTCATCATGCCGGCGATCAGTTCTTCGGCGGCGAAGGCGAGGCCGATGCGCATGCCGGCCAGCGAAAACGACTTGGAAAACGTGCGCAGGACAATCAGGTTCGGCAGTTGGCGAATCAACGGAATCGACGACGCGCCCTCGGTCGAGGCAAAATCGACGTAGGCTTCGTCGACCACCAAAATGCCTTTGACCGTGCGGGCCAAATTGACGATTTCAGTCAGCGGCACCAAGGTTCCGGACGGCGCGTTGGGATTGCAAAGAAACGTCAGCGCGGCATCTTGTGCAGCTAGTCCCTCGGGAACCGAAAAATCAGCCGGAAAAGCTACCGGCGCGCAGCGGCCGTCCTGGATTTCTACCAGGGTTTCGTAGAGCGAGTAGGTTGGCACGGGAAAAGCTACACGATCTTTGGGACCGACAAAGGAGCGCAGCAAGATCGACAAGATTTCATCGGAGCCATTGCCGGCGATGATATTTTCCGGTTGCACTCCGTAGACCTGCGCCGCCACGGCGCGCAGCGTTTGGCTCAGCGGTTCTGGGTAGAGCCTGAGCGACGCGTCGGCAGCGCGCCGCAGCGCCGCGCGCACTTTGGGCGACGGCGGATAGGGATTCTCATTGGTGTTGAGCTTGATAACCGCCGGGTCGCGCGGCTGTTCGCCCGGTGTGTAACCATCCAGGGCTGCGATATTGCTTCGGAAATATGCCGCCATGAGGACGATTCTAACGACCCCATCGGGGCATTTCAATTAAACGCACCATGGCGCACGAGGGTGCTTTTCGGAGTGATAGAGCGGCGTCAAGAAGCGGACGAGGGGGCTCACGGGATTGTTTCGCGAGCCGACTTGTTGCGCGTGAAATTTCACTGTCTAGCTCCGCACCACTTCCGGAAGTGTGTTCAAGTGCCGAAAAAATCCCGCCGATTTCTTCCACGGCAAGAAACGGAATCCGTGGCACGCTTTTAGCACAAGAAGCACACATCTATTTGTGTAGAGACACCCATGAACGCAGAATCGAACACGCCGTCCAGCCCTTCGCCAAACAATCACCCCGCGCTCGCCTTGGTTAGCCGGATCGATATCCTCGACACCAAGCTGCACTTGCTCGAGCTGTATGTCACCGAGGCTCAAGCTGCTGCCGCAGCCGAAAGCAAAAAGCTGCGCGAACAGTTTCAAGCCGAGCTCAACGCCCTGCAAGCCGAGGTCAAACAAAAAGAATCGACCCTGGAAACCCACCAGGCGCTCGCCCAGCAGGCTGACCGCAATCAGCGCAAGCATATTCAAGAGCTGCGCGCCGAACTGCTCGAAGCAAACCGCCTGGCGGAATCGCGGCAGAGCGAGTTGACCGCTAACAAGCTCGCCGCTACGGCGCTGCGCGATCGTATCAATTTTTTGGAAACCGACGCGGAGAAAAACCGCGCCGAAAGCACGCGCCAAATGGCGTCGTTGCTCGAGCACATCAAGCAGCTCGAAAGCGCCAATCAACAAGTCGAAAACCGCATTGCAACGGAACTACAAGCCAAGTTTGAACAGGAATTGACCGCTCTGCGTCAGACGCTAGAGGAAAGAGACGCCGAGCTGCAACTACGTGAGACCAGCGATCGCGACGCCGCGGCGCGCCACGCCAGTGAAATCCAAGCGCTGCAGAACGATATTGCCGCAACGCAACAGCTACTGAAAGAAAATGACCGCGCGCTCGGCGCGGCGACGGCAGAAAATCGCCGCCTGCAGGATCGGATCGCCGCTGTCAACGCGGTGCACGAGCAGGCGATGGCCGATGCGCAGCGCTCCTTCGAGGCACGCAGCCAAGAATATCGCCAGCAGATCACAGTCCTAGAGCGGCGCAATGAGAGCAATACGCGGCGCTTGCGAGAGCACGGCGACGAACTCACTCGGCTGCAAACTCAGCACATGATGCTGCAGCGGGCAGCTGATGAACAGCAGCACCAGACGGCGGCGGCACAAGCGGAAATAGTCAAGCTGGAGAGTCAACAGCAGGGCTTGAAAACCGAGTTGGCGGAAGCGCGCCAGCGCCAACAAGAGCAGGAAGATCTTAGCCACGAGCTGCGCAGGTTGGGCGAGCAGCTAGCAGAAAAACAGGGCATCATTGACAGCGGCGTCCGTGAATTCGCAGCACTGGAAAACCAGGCGAACCAATTGCGCGCGCAGGTCGCGCAATTAGAAGAAGCCAAATGGCTTGCCGGCGAAGAACACGGCGCGACGCTGGGCCGGCTCAACGAGCAGCTGGATCATCTGCAAACCCAGCTTGCAGCCAAAGAGCAAAATATCGCTGGGCGTGAGCAGGAGTGCGCCGCACTGCAGCAGCAGTTGCGACAACTGCGCGAGCATTTGGCCCATCAGGAGCATCGGCAAAATCAGCGAGAAGAAGAACATGGCGCCGCGGTTGCGGCCCTGCAACAGGAGCTGCGCCAGGTTGGCGAGCAGCTCATTGCCACACGGCAGAGCGCCGAGGCGCGGGGCGACGAAGTAAACGAGCTGCACGGACGAGTCCGTCAACTCAATGACCAGATTGCGGCGCTTGAACATGACCGACACCAGGTCGCCGATGGCCATCGCTCCCATATACACAGCCTGGAAGACCAGCTGTGGGAGGTTGGCAAGCAACTTGGCGAAAAGCAGCAACAGCTCGAGGGGCGCGAAGGGGAGATATACAGCTTACAAGATGAGGTTCGCGCACTGCTGCAACAAATTAGCCAGCTGCAGCAAGCACGTGAGCAAGCCGTCAACGAGCATCAAGCGGCGCTCGGCCTTGTACGCGATCAACTCGAAGCGCAGCTCGGCGAAAAACGGCACCAAATCGAAGCCCGCGAGCGTGAAGTCAACGAGCTGCAGAACACTGTACGCGAACTGCACCAGCAGGTTGCGGATCTTCACCAGGTTCGCGAGCAGGTGGCGAGCGAATACGACGCGGCCGTCGACGCGTGGCGTGATCGACAGCATAACTTGGAAGCGCAGCTCGGCGACAAGCAGCAAGTGCTCGAGCTCCGCGAGCGAGAGGTCGCGAACCTCGAAGCGACGGCGCGTCAATTGTCCGAGCGACTCCTAGAGCAGGAAAAGGCACAGCAACAGGCTGCGGCTGAACAGGGCGACAGAATTCACCAGCTCGAAGCCAGTATCGCTGCGCGCGCTCAGGAGTTCGCTGCCGCCTTGGCCGAGCATAGCACAATTGCGGCCGAGAGCAGCGCTGAACTGGAAACTTTGCGGGCGCAAACTCATGGCTTGAACGAGCGGACAAGCCAGCTGCAGAGCTTGTTGCAGCAGTCCGACAGCGAGAAGCATGAGCTCGACGAGCGGCGCGCCGCGCTGCAGCAGCAATTGCACGATCTGCAGCATGCTTTCGAAGAAGCGCAAGCGGCGTTGCAGGGCCAGCAAGCGGAATTTAGCGCCTTGCGCGATCGGCTCGAAGTGGAGCGGCACGCTGTTGCCCAGCGCGCGACCGATTGGGAGCAACGGTTCGGGGCCCAAGAGGCCGACCTGCGGCGCGCCGATGAAGAGAACGCTGCGCTGCACGGAGAACTCCAAACCCGTGAAGCGCTCCATCAGGAGCGGCTACTCGACTTAACGCAAAATTTGGAAAGCACGCGCCGGCAATTTGACGCCGAGCTTGCGGCGCTGCGCGACGAATTACAGCTAAAAGAGGCCGCGCTGCAAGACCGCCGCGCCGAGCTGGCCGCCAGCGAGACGCGTCTAAACGGCAAAGTGCAAGAGCTGACAGCCGAGCTTACACATGAACAACACAGGTGCCGGGACAGCGAACAAGAGTTGGCACAGGCGAGCGCCGAGGTCGAGATTTTGCGCACGCGGGTGGCCGAGCTCGAGACCCTTTCAACGGAAACTGAACACGGTTTAGCCGCCAAGATGGAGCAATTGACCCGTGCACATGGCGCCGAGCTGGCCGATGTGCGGGCGCAGTTGCAGGAGCGCGAGCAAGCTCAAATCGCTAGAGAGCTACACTGGCATGCCAACCAAGAGCGAGCGCGTGCCGAGTTCGCGGCGCTGCGCCAGGAGCACAGCGAACAACAAGGATTGATCGCGCAGCGCGAACAGACCATTGCTGAACTACAGCGCGAAGCGGACAAGCTGACGGACCAGCTCTACGAAGCTGAGGCCAGCTACCACCAAAAGTTAAACGCAAGTCTCACCGAAACCGAACAGCGGTTTACCACCGAGCTCGCCCTGCGCCAAGTGGCCATTCTCCAGCTGCAGAACGAACTGGCGGACAACCAGCGCCATGCCATTGAATTAGAGGAGTCTTTAACCAGCCAGGTCCACGCTTTGCAACAAAGGTTGGCTGACAATGAAACAGTCCTTGGCCAACGCGGCGCCGCTCTCGCTGACGTCAATAGCGAAATCAGCCGGCTGCGCGATCGGCTTGGCGCGCTTCAAGGGACTAACGAAGAACTGGTCAATGAGGGGCGGGAGTCCGATGAAAGATTTCGTCTTCGCTTGGCCGACCTGGAAAACGCCCTAGCCGAAGGAACGGCGCTTGCCGAGCAACGCAGCGCCGAGTTGGAACAAGCCCAGGCCGAAATCTCTGCTCTCAGACAGCATATTCTTATCGCCGAAGAACTTTATCGGCAATCACAAATCGAAGACCGCTCGGTGCGCGCGGCTATGCAAGAGGACCTAAGCCGGGCGCGCCAGGCGTTGGACCAAAAAGCGCAGGACTTCGTCGCCGAGTCGACCTTACTATACGCCGCGCGTGAGCAAGTCGCCGAGGAACTGCGCGCTGTGCAAACTCGTTTGGCGGAACGTGAGGCGTTGCTCGACGCACGCGAGCACGACTGCGCTGCGCTGCGCGCCGAAATTCGGACGTTGACAGCGCAACTCTTCGAAACGGAAACTGCGCAGCAGTCGGCCGAAGCTACGAACGCGGCAATGGCACAGGCGCAGCGCCAGGCAGCTACGCTGCTGGCGGAAAAGGAAGCGTTGCTCAGCGAAAGCCTGGCGGTGCAGCAAGCGCAGGAGATCGAGCTGGGCGGTTTGCGCGAGCAAGCGGTTCGATTGGAAGGACTACAATTCGCAAAACTACACGCCGAAGAAAACTTTAAGCGCGCCGAGCGAGTGTCGTCGGAGCTCGCAGCGCTGAGGGTCGACCTGGCTGAAAAAGAGCGCGGGTTGGCTTTGCACGAAGAGGGCCGTCAAGAGCGGGAACGCTCGCACCAAGAGAGCCTGAATCAACTCCAGATACAGTTGACGCAGCAGCAGTTGCTAGCCGAAAGCCGCGCCCGACAAACCGAAGATCTGCGTTCCCATATCGAAGTATTGCAAGAGCAGCTCAGCGTCCTGGAAAGCAATAGCATCGAGTTTGCGCGCAGACAACAAGAAGAGTTTAGCAAAGCCGAAACCGTGCTGCGCAGCGATATCGACGGGCTCCTCAAAGAGATTGCTGAACAGCGCGACGTCATCGAAGCGCGCACTGGCGAGATCGACTTACTACAGAGCGGAAAGGCGGCGCTGCAAAATGAGATCGAAAGGCTGGCTGCGGCGGGCATGCGGCTGAGCAGCGTTAACGCTGATGGCAACCCCGCAACCTACGGCGATCAATTGATTGAAATAGCTAATCTGCGTGCCGAGATCATCGAAAAACAGCAGCTTTTGGAGGACCGCAATGAGAGGCTTCTCCATGCCAAGGGCGAGCTGGCGGATCTGCAAAAAAGCATGGAGAACATTACCGCACCACGCGACGAGGCCCATCCTGTCATTGCCGCCACCGACAATGAGCTGTTGTGGGAACAACTAGGCCGAAACGACCGCGTTGCGGAGGACTCCGAAGCGGCGGTGGTAAACGAGCGCGAGACCGGCTTTCGGGTCACATTCGACCGCCGACAAAATGACACCCTCGCCATACAGCCCGGCGCGCCCACGAGAGCGGAGCGGCAGGGTGATGCCAGCGCAAGCGCGGCGGTCGGCGATGAGCATGAAGGACTTGAATTTCTCGTACGCCACGGCAAAGGCGACGGTCGCCCTTTACCCAAAAATGGTCATGATCGTCGTTGGCGTTTCAGTTTACGCAGAAAACGCCGATGGAAATCTTGATAGGCCAGAAGCCCACGGCCGCAGGCTGTTGGAAAGCGCCATGCCTTAGCCGGTTTTCGGTTCTCGGATTTGCGCACCAACGGCGGGCCTCACGGGACCGCAATAGGACAGCTCTATGACGCAGACAGAACGCGTACCTACAGGAATTACCGGGCTCGATGCCTTGCTCGAGGGCGGTTTCCCCAAGGGCAGATCGATTCTCGTTACCGGCGAGCCCGGCACCGGCAAGACAATCTTGGCGCTACAGTTTCTGGCCGAAGGTTTGGCGCGCGGCGAGAAGGCAATTTACGTTGCCGCCGACGAAGGCCCGGTCGATATTCTCGAACAAGCCACATCCATCGGTTGGGATCTGGAAAAACATGTTGAACGCAAGGAGATGGCGATCTTGAACGCCGGCACCTATTTGAGCTCGTTGCCCGGTGTTAGCAAAGACCGTCAGATCGATATCCATAAGGCGATCGGCGATCTCGCCAATTTCGTCAATCGTCTCGGCGCGCAGCGGTTGGTGCTCGACCCCGCCGGTCCGTTTGTGTTGATCCGCGATGCCGCCACGCGCATTCAGGATCAGACGCGCCTGCTCATCAAACTGCTGCGGACGTCGATGCAGACCACCAACATTCTCACGTCCTACGCGGTGCCTCGCACCGGCGAGCGCAGCATGCACGGCATCGAAGAGTATCTTGTCGCCGGCTCACTCGTGCTCGAGATGGTGTTAACCGACGATCACCTGGCGCGCACCATGATGATCGAGAAAATGCGCTGCACCAACGTGAAACCCGCCCAGTACGAATTCGACATCGTCAAGGGCCAGGGCGTGGTACTGCAGCCGGCCGAAGAGGCGCAAGCCAAGATCGCACAAGATCCCACAACCTCAGCAGCGGTGAGCGCGTAGAAAAGATTTACTTCACACGAGAAACTAAGGATCTATGAGCAGCAAAACAAACGGGGCGTCTAACGGCGTGCAACGGGTCTCAACGGGGATTACCGGACTCGATACGGTGTTACAGGGTGGCTTTCTGCCGAGCCGGACCTACCTAGTGACCGGCGATGCCGGCACCGGCAAAACTACGGCCTGCATGCAATTTCTTATGGCTGGCTTGCTGGCCAATGAGAAATCGGTCTACGTGACAGTCGACGAACGCCCAACGGAAATTTTGCAATCGGCTTCCTCCCTGGAATGGGACCTCCAGAGCCACGTGCAAGACAAGAACTTGGTGATCCTCGATGCTTCGCCCTACTTCAGTGGCCGCGGCGTTACCTCGGAAAAAGGCATCGATGTCACTAAGTTCGTCACCGATCTTGCCGGTTATGCGAGTAAGCTCGGTGCCGTGCGCCTGGCCATCGATCCGGTGACGCCACTGATCTTGTCGGCCGATTCCGCCTCGCGGGTGCACGAGAACGCGCGCACGTTGATCCATCTACTGCAGACCAATCTGACCACGACCAATTTGCTGACTTCCCACCTGCCGGACCGAGTCGACCACACGCCGACGCAAGGCATCGAAGAATTTCTCGCCGCTGGCGTTCTTGTGCTGAGGGTCAATCAGGGCGGCGACAAACCGCCGCGCACTTTGAGCGTAAAGAAAATGCGCGGCACAGCCGTGGAACCCGGCGAGTACGCTTTTAGCATCGCTAAAGGCAAAGGCATCGTGCTCGGCCAGCAACCGATGACAAGCGCCGCGACGGCACCCGCAGCCGAAGGCAAAAAAGCGATCGTCGTCGAGGACGTCAGTTTCCAAGGGCTGGAATTTTTCGAGCTGCCCAAAGACTAGTCCGTGGTTTTCCGGTAATAGATGGGGCAAGCTGATCCGAGTTGTCTCGGTTAGCGTCGAGCAAAGTGCCGATTTCCCGGCGCATTTTTATTTTCTTGACAGTTTTCTGAACGATGCTTAACTTCCTGGGCGCAGGAGTTAAGTATGCGTCTTGATAAACTAACCACCAAATCTCAAGAAGCGTTGCAGCAGGCGCAAACGCTGGCCGAAAAGCGAAACCATCAGGCCATCGACGTTGAGCACCTGCTCTTTGCCTTGCTTGGTCAAAAAGATGGCGTTGTGCTATCGCTCCTACAAAAACTGGGCGTTGCGGTTGGTTCAATTGTCGAGCGGCTGCAAAAAGGACTCGACAAATTGCCGCAGGTTACCGGTGCGGCCGGCCAGACCTATATTACGCCGCGGTTAAAAAAGGTCATCGAAGGAGCCGAAGCCGAAGCGGAAGCCCTGAAAGACGATTACGTCTCCACCGAGCACCTGCTGCTCGCCATGATCCAAGACAGCGGCGAAACCGGCCGCATGCTCAAAGATTTGGGCACGTCGCGCGATAAAATTCTCAATGCGCTGGTGAGCATCCGCGGCGCCCAGCGCATCACCGATCCCAACCCTGAAGAAAAATATCAATCATTGGAAAAATATGGCCGCGACCTGACCGATCTTGCTCGCAAAGGCAAGCTCGATCCGGTGATCGGCCGCGACGATGAAATTCGCCGCGTCATTCAGGTGCTGTCACGGCGCACGAAGAATAATCCCGTGCTCATCGGCGAGCCCGGCGTCGGCAAGACCGCCATCGTCGAGGGGCTGGCGCTGCGCATCGTCAATGGCGATGTCCCCGAAGGTCTCAAAGACAAAAAGCTCATCGCCCTCGACTTGGGCGCGCTGGTGGCCGGTGCCAAGTTCCGCGGCGAATTCGAAGATCGTTTGAAAGCGGTTCTGAAAGAGGTCACCGAAGCCAGTGGCCAAATCATTCTTTTCATCGATGAGCTGCACACGCTGGTGGGCGCGGGAGCGGCCGAAGGCGCCATGGATGCGTCCAACATGTTGAAGCCGGCGCTGGCGCGCGGCGAGCTGCGCTGCGTCGGTGCGACGACGTTGGATGAGTACCGCAAGCGCGTCGAAAAAGATCCGGCGCTAGAGCGGCGCTTCCAGCAAGTCTACGTCGGCGAACCGTCGGTGGAAGATACCATCGCGATCCTACGCGGCTTGAAAGAGCGCTACGAAGTCCATCACGGCGTACGCATCACCGACCCAGCGATCATCGGCGCCGCGACGCTGTCGCATCGCTATATCAGCGATCGTTTTTTGCCCGACAAGGCGATCGATCTGATCGACGAGGCGGCGTCGCGTTTGCGAATTGAGATCGACAGCATGCCGATCGAGATCGACGAAGTCGAACGCAAGATCATGCAGCTGGAGATCGAGCGGCAGGCACTCAAACGCGAGCAGGACAAAGCTTCGCTGGAGCGTTTGGCGCAGCTCGAGCGGGAAATTGAAAATTTGAAAGAGACTTCCAGCGGCTTGAAAGCGCGCTGGCAGAACGAGAAGAAATCGATCCAGAGCCTTCGCGAACTTAAGGAAAAAATCGAAGCGACCAAGGTCGAAGAGCAGCAAGCGCAGCGCAAGGGCGACTTGAACAAAGCCGCCGAGCTGCGCTACGGCACGCTGACCCAGCTGCAAAAGGAGCTGGAAAACGCCAATGCTAAACTAGCTGAGCTGCAAAAAGATCAAAAGATGCTCAAGGAAGAGGTTGACGCCGAGGACGTCGCTGAAGTGGTGGCCAAGTGGACGGGCATCCCGGTGTCGAAAATGCTCGAAGGCGAAATTCAAAAGCTGCTGCGCATGGAAGATCGCCTGAAAGTGCGAGTGGTCGGCCAAGACAGCGCAATTCACGCGGTCGCCAACGCGGTGCGGCGCGCGCGCGCCGGCTTGCAAGATGAAAATCGCCCGATCGGCTCGTTTATCTTCCTGGGCCCCACCGGCGTCGGCAAAACCGAGTTGTGCCGGGCGCTGGCGGAGTTTCTCTTCGACGACGAGCAAGCGACGGTGCGCCTGGATATGTCCGAGTTTATGGAAAAGCACTCGGTGTCGCGCCTGATCGGCGCCCCTCCGGGATACGTCGGCTACGACGAAGGCGGTTACTTGACCGAAGCCGTGCGGCGCCGGCCCTATTCAGTGGTCTTGTTCGATGAAATCGAAAAAGCCCACCCGGATGTGTTCAACGCACTATTGCAAGTGTTGGAAGACGGCCGCATGACCGACGGCCAAGGCCGCACCGTGGATTTCAAAAACACGGTGATCATCATGACCTCCAACCTGGGCAGCCACCACATTCAAGAATTGGCGCACCGGGACCACAAGGAGATGGAACGGCGCGTCACCGAAGCGCTGCGCGAAGCGTTCAAGCCGGAATTTTTGAACCGCATCGATGAAACGATCATCTTCAACAACTTGGGCCGCGAGGAGATCAAGTTAATCGTCGACCTCCAGTTGAAACGGCTGCGGCACAATTTGGCCGGGCGCAAGATTGCCTTGGCGGTGAGCGAGTCTGCCAAAGCGTTGATTGCCGACAAAGGCTACGATCCGATTTACGGCGCGCGGCCGCTGAAACGAACCATCCAGCGATTAATTCAAGATCCGCTGGCGGTCAAGATTCTTGAAGGAGAATTCAAAGAAGGCGATGTCGTGCGCATCGACAGCGACGGCGAGTCGCTAGAATTTGCGCACGGCACGGCGGATGAGGCAAGCGACAGCGCCGAAGCAAGGACGCTGCATTGAACGCCCGCGTGAAGAAAGTGCCGGTCGGCTTGGCGCGGGTGCGCCGCCGAGCAAGGCATTCAAAGACAAGCATAAGGAGAGCCGCAAACACGCCGAGGAAAGCCTGCGCGCCGAGCTAAAACAATCACCGAAATCGTAGCAAGCAGCTCCGCTTTCAGCTATCTTAGCAGAGGGGGCAGTCGGGCCAACCGACATGCCCCCTCTGCTTTTTTGCATGGCCGATGCCGTTTTAGATGAATGTGAGAACCGATCCTTCGGACAAGCGGCGCTCGCGCTTGATCTTGCTCAGCGTCTGCACCGGTCAAGCGCTGGTCGGCCTCGACCAGCGCTCGATTGCGATTGCGCTGCCCACCCTGGCCAACACTTTCCAGAGTGCTTTTACCACCATCCAATGGACCGTGCTCGTCTACGATCTCGTGCTCATTGGCCTGATCATTACGATGGGCCGCCTGGGCGATCTTTTTGGCCGGCGCCGGTTTTACACCTCGGGTTTCGTTATCTTCGTTGTTGCCGCGGCGATCTGCGGTCAAGCGCAAACCACCGGACAGTTGATTTTCTTTCGCGCCCTGCAAGCGATCGGCGGCGCGATGATTGCGGCCAACGGCCGCGCCATCGTCTCGGTCAATCTGCCGCTGGCGGAACGGGGGCACGCCTTGGGTCTAACTTCCACGGCGTTTCACATTGGCTTTCTAACCGGCCCTTCGCTCGGTGGATTTCTCATCGACACGATCGGTTGGCGCTGGATATTTTACATTAACCTACCATTCAGTTTGTTTGGCGCTTATCTCGCATGGAAAGTGGTGCCGGAGACGCGAGCGGAAGCGAAACCGACCGTCGACGTCGCTGGCGCGCTGCTGCTGCTGTTGACCAACAGTCTGTTCATTTATGCCATCGATCAACTGCCGCGCGTGGGCTGGCGCCATCCGCTGTTCTTGAGCTGCCTAGCATGCGCGTTGGTTTCATTGTTGATTCTCCTGCGCGTGGAAGCCAAAGCGGTATCGCCCATCTTGCACCTGTCGATGTTTCGCGCCCGCAGTTTCTCGGCGGGAATTTTAAGCCTGTTTGTGTTGGCCGCAACGCTTTCGGCGATCAATTTTCTCTTGCCGTTCTACTTGCAAAATTTGCTCGGCTATTCGGCTTCCCAGGCCGGCTGGATCGTGGTGGCGGATTCGGTGATCATCATGATCATGGCGCCCATCGCAGGCGCGCTTTCGGACCGCTTGGGCTCGCGCCTGCTCTGTACCGTGGGCTGTGCGCTGATCGCGGCTGCGCAACTTTTTCTTGCGACCTTGAGCCTGAGCGCGCCGGTATTCGTCATTATTTTGCCGTTGATTCTGTGGGGCATCGGCTGGTCGCTGTTTAACGCGCCCAATCAAAGCTCGATTTTGGGATCCACCGCGCCTGACAAGATGGGCGCCGCGGCCGGCATGATTTCCACCACGGCGCGCACTGGCGGCGCCATCGGCGTGGCGCTTTCCTCGACCTTGTTCGGCTACCTGGTTTCAGCGGCCAGTCTAACCAGCAGCCAATTCAATTCGCCGGAGAGCTGGCGCGCCGCACCGGCGGTTTTCGGCCACGCATTTTCGGTTACCATCGGGGTGCTTGGTTGTTTTACCCTCATTGCGGTTTTGGCTTCGGCCGTGCGACCGGCGCGGCGACACGCATAACAACATTGGCTTGACAGTGGTTGGCGGACTTTCTTACTCTTCGGGCAGCTACTGTCGACGGGAGGCACAATGAGCCTGACACACACTCTATTCGGCTTAATTGCGATGTGGATGATTTTTGCAGAGGGCACGCTGCACTCGGGGCCGATGCACGCGGCCGAAGCGCCGAGCGCGCGCATCGTCTACAACGCGCTCGGCGGTTCGATGGCGCCGCTCTGGCTCGGCCAGGAACTCGGTCCGTTCTCCAAACATGGTCTGCAGCATAGCCTGAACTACCTCTTTCAAAGCGATGGGTAAATTCTGGAAGACTGATAACCGGCAAACCTTGGAAAGCATTTACGACGACGACGGCAGCGCCCTCAGAAAGTACCGTTGATGACCAAGCAGGAGGTTCAAGCGGTGCTGGAAGTCGTGAAGAGTCCGAAAGGGGTGCGCGCCAAGCCGGAGGTGTTTTACGACCATTCGTTTGTGCAGAAGATCGAAGCGTCGGGATTTATCGATGGGCTTTACAAAAAATAGCCTTCGTGACCCGTGCTCGTGACTCGTGCTCGTATTCGGAGCGCAGGCGAGCACGATTAACGAATCACGATCCGGAAACCACGAGCACGAGCCACGAACTCGAGCACCGTCCCCATGCCCTGGTACCTCCACATCGACATGGACGCTTTCTATGCGTCCGTCGAGCAAGTGCTCGATCCGAGCTTGAAAGGCAAGCCGGTGATTGTCGGCGGCCGCAATGGCCGCGGTGTGGTGACCTCGGCGTCCTACGAAGCGCGCAAATTTGGCGTGCACTCCGCGATGCCCGGTTTCCGTGCCAAGGAACTGTGCCCGCAGGGGATATTTTTACCCAATCGCAGAAAGACCTACTCTGAATTTTCGCAGCGGGTTTTTGCCATCCTCGAACAATATTCGCCGAAGGTGCAGGCGATTTCGATCGACGAAGGCATCGTCGATCTTACCGGCACCGAAAAACTCTTCGGCCCGCCGCTGAAGACCGCGGACACGATCATCAAGCGCGTCGAAAAGGAGCTCGGGTTGCCCTCTTCCGGCGGCGTATCGACCCATCGCACGATTGCCAAGATCGCCGCGACGCTGGCAAAACCGCATGGCTTGATCTTCGTGCCCGCTGGAACCGAGAAGGATTTTCTGACACCACTGGAAGTCAAAATGATTCCTGGCATTGGACCGAAGACGCAGGCGAGCCTGCTGCAGCGCGGCATCAAGACGATTGGCGACCTATTTCTGAAACCTGATTTGGCACAGCGATTCTTGAATCTCGATCACGCCGAGGAGCGGCATCGTCATCATGACCATTCGGTCGGCAATGAAACCACATTGGAGAAGCCGCTCAACCAAATTGCCCAGATGGAAGAGGTGCTCTGGGAACTGGTCGAGGAGGTCGGCGGCCGGCTGCGCAAAGACGATTTGTATGCGCGCTGCTTGACGGTAAAGATTCGCTACAGCAATTTTCAAACGATCACCCGCTCGCGCACGCTGGCGGCACCCACCTGCTTCGATCGCGAGATTTTCGCCGTTGTCAGTGAACTGCTGCGCAATAATGTTGCCAAAGGCCGGCCGGTGCGTTTGCTGGGTGTCAGCGCCAGCTCGCTGCAAAGCTCCGGCTGGCAAGAGCCGCTGCTCAATCGCGACAAACGGCAATCGTTGGAGAAGCTGTACCACGGCATCGATGCGCTGCGGCAAAAGTATGGCGAAGATTCGGTGGGCGCGGCGACACCGCGCAAACGTGGTTGATTTTGCGAGCGAAGCTCCGTAGTCTTTCGTTACTCTCCTATGGCAAACCTGGCACCGTCCTCGCATCCGTTCTTAGCTGCCTGTCGCCGTGAACCTACTGCTTACACGCCCGTATGGCTGATGCGCCAAGCAGGGCGCTACATGGAAGAATATCGCAAGCTGCGCGCGCAGTACGGTTTTTTAGAGCTCTGCAAAAAGCCCGAGCTTGCCACTGAGATTACCGTTACGCCGGTGGAACGGCTCAAGGTCGACGCGGCGATTCTCTTTGCCGATATCTTGCTGATTCTTGAACCGATGGGCGTCGGTTTGGAGTATTCTAAGGGCGACGGACCGGTGATTCACCATCCGGTGCGCAGCGGCAAAGACGTCGACGCGCTGAAGGAGTTCAACGTCGAAAAGGAGCTGGCGTACGTCTACGAAGCCGTCAAGCAGATCTGCAAAGAACTCAAGGGTAAAGTGCCGTTGATCGGTTTTGCCGGCGCACCGTTTACGTTGGCGTCGTACTTGATCGAAGGCAGCGGCTCGCGCAATTACATTCATACCAAAAAGCTCTTCTACACGGCGCCTGAAGCCTGGAAGCGTTTGATGGAGCGGCTGGCGCAGGTCATTGGCGATTATTTGAATTGTCAAATCGCCGCCGGTGCGCAGGTCGTTCAACTCTTCGATAGTTGGGCCGGCTGCTTGGCGCCGAGTGACTACGAGCAGTTCGTTATGCCGTATACGAAGATGGTGATCGGCGCAGTGACGCCGGGAATCCCGGTGGTCAACTTTAGCACCGGCACTACCGGTGCGTTGAAACATTTGCGCGCCGCGGGCGGCGATGTCATCGGCCTCGACTGGCGCGTCCACCTCGACGAAGGCTGGGCGATGGTCGGCCATGATGTCGCCGTGCAAGGCAACCTCGATCCCGTGGCACTGTTTGCGCCGCCCAAGGAAATCCGCAGCCGCGTTGGCGAAGTCTTGAAGCGCGCCGGTGGCCGGCCCGGACATATCTTCAATCTCGGTCACGGGGTTTTGCCGGAGACGCCGGTGGAGCATGTGGTCACGATGGTCGAAGCCGTGCATGAGTTGAGCGCAAAGTGAGGATTGGAGCGTTGGAGTAGTGGAGTGATTTTCTCTTACGACGCCATCCTGCTGATCGCCTTTGGCGGCCCCACTTGCCCTGAAGAAATTCGTCCTTTTCTTGCTCGCGTGACTGCCGGGATAGCGATTCCTCCGGCGCGCTTGGAAGAAGTCGCGCACCACTATGAAGCGGTTGGCGGTAAGTCGCCGCTCAATGAAATCACTCTGCGCCAAGCTGCGGCGCTGCAAAAAGAGTTTAGTCAAGAAAAACTCGCGGTCTATGTCGGCATGCGCAACGCGGCGCCATTTTTTGTCGACATATTAAAAGAGATGAAAAATAACGGTGTGCAGCGCGCCCTCGGCTTGATACTCTCTTCCCATCGCAGCGAAGCGAGCTGGGAGCGCTATCAGAAGAATATCGCCGATGCGCAGGCGGAGCTCGACGGCGCGCCGGCAATTGACTACTGCGACGGTTGGCACGATCATCCCTTGTTTATTGATTGTTGGGCGGAATTGATCGGCGCGGCCATGACAGGTGTCGCGCAGCGCGGTGAACCCGCGCTAATTTTCACGGCGCACAGTTTGCCGACGTCCATGGCGGCGCGCTCGCCCTACGTCGAGCAGTTGCAAACCACCGCGCGCTTAGTCGTGGCTAGGCTCGGGATCGCAAACTGGAATCTTGCCTACCAAAGCCGCAGCGGCCGTCCGTCGGACCCCTGGTTGGAGCCGGATGTTGGCGATGTCATTCGGCGACACGCAGCGCAGGGTATCAAACAAGTATTCGTCGCTCCGATCGGCTTTGTATGCGACCATGTCGAAGTGCTTTATGATCTCGATATCGAAGCGAAAAAAATCGCGAATGATTTAGCCATTGAAATGATCCGCGTCAGTTGCCCGAACGATCACCCAACATTCGTCCGAATGATGGCCAGTGTAGTCCGAAGCAATTCCGAGCAGAAAAATAACTGACTATTTTCCATGCGCAAACGGTGGCACGCACATCTATGAAACACATCGTCGTTATCGGCGGGGGCATCGCCGGGCTCGCCGCTGCGCACCACGTAGTCGAACTGCGCAAAGAGCTGTCACTGGATAGTGAGGTGACTTTGCTGGAGGCTTCCGACAGGTTAGGCGGCACGATTGCCACCGAGCGGGTCGGCGAATTCCTCCTCGAAGCGGGTCCGGATTCCTTCATCACGGAGAAGCCGCAGGCGCTCATGCTTTGCCAAAGGCTGGGGCTTACGCCACGTTTGGTTTCGACGATCAGCGACAACCAGAAAATCTACATTGTACGCGGCGGTAAGTTGAAACCTTTGCCGGAGGGCTTTTTCCTGCTGGCGCCGACGCGCTTTCTGCCGTTTCTCAAAACGCCGCTGTTTTCTTGGGGCGGAAAGCTGCGGATGGCGGCAGAACTGTTCTTGCCGCGGCGGCGCGCCGACGGCGACGAGAGTTTAGGTTCGTTCGTGCGCCGGCGTTTCGGCGATGAAGCTTTGGAGCGCGTCGCGCAGCCATTGGTTGGTGGTATTTATGCTTCGGATCCCGACCGTCTTAGCCTGAGCGCCACCATGCCACGGTTCAAAGAAATGGAGCGCGAGCATCGCAGCGTGATCTACGCGATGTGGGCGGCGCAGCGCGCCCGCGCCGGTGCGCGCCAGGCCGGCAGCGGCGCGCGCTGGAGCTTGTTTGTCACGCTCGCCAACGGCCTTGAGGAGCTGGTTGGTGCTTTGGCGCAGCGGCTGCCGGAGAGCGCCGTTCGGTTGCGCAGCGGCGCGAAGAGTCTGACGCGGAACTTTGCCAACACAAACTGGGAGATTACCTTAGAGAACGATGAAGTTCTGAGCGCCGACGCAGTCATTCTCGCTACGCCAGCTTATCGCGCCGGGGAAATCCTGCGGCTCACCTCCAACGATGCGAGCAGAGAGCTAGCGCAGTTGTCCTACGCTTCGACCGCGATCATCAGTCTGGCCTATCGGAGCGCTGACTTTCCCCAGGTTCCCAAGAGCTTCGGTTTCGTGGTGCCCGTCGCGGAGAAACGCAAGATCATGGCTTGCACGTTCAGCAGCCTGAAGTACCCTGGGCGAGCGCCCGCCGATCACATTTTATTGCGCGCGTTTGTCGGCGGCACTTTGCAAGCGGAACTTTACCGGCAGAACGACAGCGCCATCGAAATTGACGTGCGCGATGAAATCGCCAGTCTGCTGCGCGTGACCGCGGTGCCGGTGCTTTCGCGAGTATGGCGCCATCCCAATTCGATGCCGCAGTACAATATCGGCCACGACGAACGGGTAAAAAAAATCGAGGGTGCGCTCGCCAATTTTCCAACGCTGGCCTTAGCGGGAAGCGCTTACCATGGCGTGGGCATCTCCGATTGCGTGCGCACCGGCGAAGAGGCGGCGCAAAAAGTCGTCGAGCAGCTTTCGAAGTCCTGAGTAATCTTGCGCCGCAGCAGTCTTGCTCTTCTTGACGCCGACAGCGCAACCGGATTATCACTGCACTGAATGATCGAGCTTGTGGCGCGTCAAGGAGAAGTTTATGGTCATCATTGATTCCCAAGTGCATATTTGGGCGCCGGAAACGCCGGAAAAGCCTTACGCCAAAGAAAACGCTTCAGCGCCACATCGGGCGATCCCTCTGGGGCACGACGAACTTTTGCGCGAGATGGACGGTGCCGGGGTGTCGCGCTGTATTCTCGTGCCGCCGACCTGGGAAGCTGACCGCAACGACACGTCGCTGGAAGCGGCGCGGCTCCATCCCGATCGTTTCCGCGTCATGGGCAAACTCGCCTTGAACAATCCTAAAGGCCGCGAGCTGATGGCGACCTGGAAACAGCAGCCTTATATGCTCGGCATTCGCATGGTTTTTAACCGCGGCGAGTCGGCCAAGTGGCTGACCGACGGCACCGCGGACTGGTTCTGGCGGGAAGCTGAGCGCTATGACATCCCCGTGATGACTTTGGCGCAAGGACAGGTGCCGAAGCTGGGCGAGATTGCCGAGCGCCATCCCGGCCTGCGCCTCATCGTCGATCACATGGGGTTGAATTCGGTTCTGCGCGGCAAACCGCTCGGCCCATCGGTCGACGACGTCGTCAAACTCGCGCGCCACAAGAACGTTGCTGTAAAAGTTTCGGCGCTGCCCTGCTACGTCGACGAACCCTATCCTTTTCCAACGCTGCATCCGCTGGTCCGCCGCGTCGTCGATGGCTTCGGCCCGCAGCGCTGTTTTTGGGGCACTGACCTGTCGCATCTGCCGTGTCCTTACAAGCAGGTGGTGACTTTGTTTACCGAAGAGATGAAGTCGCTTTCCGTCAGCGAACTGGAATGGATTATGGGCCGGGGTATCGCCGAATGGCTCGGTTGGCCGCTGTAAAATTGAAACTCTCGGCTCCATACGGCCTCTGGGTAACTACCCTTGCAGCGATCGTGCTAGCGCGCGCCCCGCAGGGCATCGCCGCAATCGACGTCGTCGCGAAAGCAGCCATCGTCATGGACGCCGGTAGCGGCAAAGTTCTCTGGCAAAAGAATCACCAACTACCACTGGCTCCGGCGAGCACTGCGAAGGTGTTAACGGCACTAGTTGTCTTAGAGCGAAACCGTCTCGCGGATATCGTCGAGACGCCCAAAGTCGCGACAAAAACCAGCGGCGCTAGAATTCCCCTGGAAGCAGGCGAACGGCTGAGCGTTGAACAATTGTTGTTTGGCATGTTGCTCGGCTCCGGCAACGACGCGGCAATCGCTTTGGCGCAGCACAGCGGCGGCTCGGTCAACAAGTTTGTTGGGTTGATGAACGGTAAGGCAAAAGCGCTCGGTGCGAAGCGGTCCAAGTTTTTCAACCCGACGGGGCTGCCGGAGAAAGGCCAGCTCAGTACGGCGTTCGATCTTGCGCTTATCACCAAGGCGGCGCTGATGAACGGCGATTTCCGCCGCATTGTCGCGACCAAGTCGTTTGCTTGGAAAAGCGCGGACCACCACGGCGAGTTGAAGAACCGTAACCGTTTGCTCGACGATTTTCCCGGCGCCATTGGCGTCAAGACCGGCAGCACGGCGGAGGCCGGCTTCTGTTTGGTGGCCGCCGCTGAGCGAAAGGAACAAAGAATCATTGCCGTGATACTAAAAAGCGGTGAGCACGCGGTATGGCAAGACGCCAAGTTACTACTCGGTCATGGATTTATGCTGACGACACGCTAGCCCGGATTATTCATCGCTGCGACGCGATCGAAGTGAAACTCTTCCGGAGCGAAGGCAACAGATATCCGCTTCGATGCCGCCCTGTAGGGGCGACCGGCGGTCGCCCTTCGACCGAGCTCAGGGCGAACGGACCGGAGGTTGACATCGCTGGGGCAAATCCGTTCATGCTGCCTGGCGAAGCGTGCTTACGAATCTTGCAGAAGTCTGCTCGATCGTTTGTGCAAGAGTTTGGCAAAGTGATAATCAGAAGACGCGAAAAGGAGCGTTACGATGAAGATTGTCAATCGCGATCTCACAACTGAAAAAGATGGCGTGCCAGGTTATCTGGCTCACCCCGACCGCAAAGAGCCGGGGCCCGGCGTGTTGATCGTGCATCACCATTATGGCTGCACGGGTAACATGAAAGTGAACGTTTGTAACTTTGCTAAGCTTGGCTACAGCACCTATGTTCCTGACCTCTACAAAATGTTGAATATCGCCGACGGTGTGCACGAGGCACAGAAGAAAACCACTGATGGGCAGTTTATTGAGATTCTTGGCAAGGCCTGGCGTTATCTGACGACACGTCCCGAGGTCGATGCAAAACGTTGTGCGGTGGTCGGCTATTGCATGGGCGGGCGCATCGGCATTCATTTCGCTGCGGCAACGCCAAGCGTGCGCGGCTTTGTCGGATTCTATCCTTCAGTGCGCGACGAAGGGCCGAGCCAGCTACGGCCGCGCCATCCCAACGACGCCGTCAAAGATTTCAAATGCGCTTCGCAAATTTTTCTTGGCGGCAACGATCACGTCGCGACGATTCCGGTGCAGCAAAAACTGATGGCCGCGTTCCAAGCCAACGGCCAGCCGCTCGACTGGCACTATTTCCACCGCGCCGGTCACGGCTTCGCGATGGCGGATGGCGACTGCTATGACCCGCCCTTGGCGGAGCAGTCGTGGTCGCTGATGGCGAATTTTCTAGCGCGGGAGCTGGGCAGCGAATGAGTGATCGATGCCTATGCCTATGAGGAGACGAAAAAGGAGTACCAGAAACTATTGCTCTGTCAGTTCGATGTTGAAGATCATCCAGGCCGAAAAATGACTAAGTCGACACCAACAACCATCGCCGATCCCTGGGATCATCATGATTGGAGCTCCCAGGCCTACGCCAAAGAGTGGGCGGCGCGTCAGGATGCGAGCCAACCGCACCGCGACGCGGCGTTTGACGTGCTGGCCAAGACTCTACCGTTTGCCAAGAGCGCCAGGATCAAGATCCTCGATATCGGCACGGGTTACGGCGCGCTGGCGGGCTATCTGCTGCGTCACTTCAAGAACGGCCAGGCGGTCTGCCAAGATGGTTCAGCCGAAATGCTGGCGCTCGCCCGCGAGCATCTGGTCCCCTTCGAGGCGCGTGTCAAGTTCGTGCGCAGCGATTTGAGCGGGCCCGGTTGGAGCAAAAAGCTCAAAGCACCTTTCGATGCGGTGGTTTCGTCGATTGCGATCCACAACGTGCGCGCGCACGGCACCATCCAAAGAATCTACGCGGACAGCTTCGCGCTGCTCAAACCGGGCGGCTGCTTTCTCAACCTCGACCGCATGCGGCCGTCGGTGGAAGAGCAGCTCCAATGGCTGCGCGCCGCCGGCTTCGTCGACGTCAAGCGATTCTGGGACGGCGGCAAAAGGGCGCTCGTCGGTGGGTTCAAGCGTTAACGGCCGGCGGCAATTGCAGCTCAGCCCCTCCTTTTGATTGCGCATGTGCTTACGAGCTAAAAGCGTACTTCACTCCTTCCCAATTCCGCCGCCACTCGGCTGAGTAACGACGAACGGCAAAACTAAAGAAGAAAAAGCAGCCCGATTCAATATAAGACGACTAACGAAAAATATCGTTTGCTTTGGAGCAGCCGTAAATCGTCTCGATTTCTGGTGTATAAGGATCGCTCCCAACGAACGCGCAGTCAACGCCAACAGACAATCGTTAGCCAGCGCGGGTAGTTTACTTTTAAGAGCGGGTCGCTCGCGCAGAAGCTGCGCCAATATCAGCCCGGCGTATTTCCAGTGGCTGTGATGCGGGGTGACGATTCGACTGACTTTCTCGAACGGCCGGTACAGGAGTTCAACGCGCGCTTTGCCAGCGGCTGACGGTGCCCCAGCCAGCAGCTCTTGAATTACCACGGAGCTAAAATAAATGCCCGGCGCCGCTTTGGTGTAAAGATCCCGAATGACCGGAAGTGTGGCGCCGCTTTGAATGAGATCGATCTACAAATCTGTATCGATCAGATGTTTCGCCATTAGAAAAGCTTTTCCACTCCGCCTTTACCCGCGACTTTCCCGAGAAACTTGAGAATATCCTCCCTGAAGACGACAAGGTCCAGAGCCGAATCGATGGCCTCGGTTTCGGTCTTGGCCCGTAATATCGAGCGCACCCGGCGAATTTTTTTTTCGTCCAAATAACAATTCTTGCGCTCCAAATGGGTTTTCATTGCTACTCCCGTACAGATCAAAGCTAATTACCTATGTGGGGTTCAACCGAAGACCAAATCACGCTCGATGGACGAAGTGCGACTTATTCTTAACGATCTTGCTCCGCCCGCTGTTTTGCCGTGGCTCGTCAGAGTGGACAGATTAAGACCAAAAACGACGCAGGTCGAAAGACAATTGCTTGTGGTGTTTGATCGCGACCAGATAGATTCTTTTCTTTCTTACCAAATAGAGCAATACGTAATCGTCAAACCCAAACTCGCGCAGATCGTCGCCCGTCGCAAAGTTTTCTCTTGAGTCGGCGAATCAGAACTTGGCTATCCCGCGATCCTTCATGGTGCGCGAAAAACGACATCCCGGACAACGGGAATTGAGACAAGATCGGGCAAATGTCATCGAAGAGCCGTTCGAGAAAACGCTCAAATGCTTGTCGTCGGACCTCCGTCAGGAATGTTTTGATTTCGTCGAGGTTCGCGGTGAAATTTCGCGTCGCGAATATCGAAAAGCTATCGGCCATAGCGGGCTTTGAGCTTCGCCAGACTCAAAACTTTTCCAGCATTCACGTCGTCGATGCCTTTGGCGGCCTCGTTGAGCAAGCTAAGGTGCACGTGTTCGCGCTCCAGCCGATGGTAGTAATCTAGCCGTTCCGCGTCGATGAGCGCCGCGCAACTTTCCCCATTTTTTGTAAGAATTTTCTCCCCATGCTCGCGCTGAACCTGCGCGCACAACTCGGTGAGCTTCGCCCGCGCCTTGGTTAATGAGATGATATCGTTTGAGGAAATCGCCATAAGTACCCCCGATTCGGCAGTCTGGATAATGTACAGAATTCTGTCAATGCAAACGTTTAAAAGGCATCTCTCTGCCACTCGGCCCGGCATCTGGCTTGAGTCAAGTCGTTGGGATGTGAATACCACAGAGGTACTTTGGTTGACGAGCAGGGCCGATCGGCGTTATGGGTCGCGCATGCCGAAGCTGCGCCGACTGACCATCGTTTCGCTGCAGCCAGAACGCCTGGCGCAGTTTTATCAGGAAGTCTTCGAGATGCGGCGAGTGGCAAATCCCAGGGGCGAGGCGATTTATCTGAGTGACGGTTATTTCAACCTGACAATCATTCCCAACCGTGCCGAAGGGAAAGCGAGCGGGTTGAATCACATCGGCTTCGATGTCAGCCCGGCCGAAGCGGCAAGCGTCCTGGGCCGGTTCGAGCATTGGGGCCTTGCGACTCCCGGCTCCCGTGAAGGCGGGCGCTCCTTTGCCGATCTTCGCGGCACCGATCCCGATGGCAACAACATGGATATCTCCACACACGGGTTTCCAACCGGGTAAGCTGATTGGTTCGGCTTTGAGAGCTTTGGAGTTTGTCAACTTAGTCAAGGATGTCCTGGCTGCATGATCCGCGTGTGGATCGCGGCGGGAACCGGCACTTGACCGCAAACGCCGTAGAGTGATTACCGGCGGGAAAGCATTGGCGGACACATGGATCGCATGGTAAATTACATCTGGAAAAAATTGAAACGGAGAGTCGCGCATGCAACTAAATATTCCCCCTGACCTTGAAAAGCTCATCAATAAGAGGCTTTCCAGTGGTGCCTATAGCAATGCCGAAGACGTGCTGCGCCGGGCACTTGAAGCTCAAAATTCTGAGGAAAGTTGGACTGAAGAGGAACGCCGCATCCTATCGGCCCACATTGAGGAAGGTTATATTGAGGCTGCACATGGTGATCTCATCGAAGGCGATCAGGTCCGGCGCGACATCCGCGAAATGAAAGAGAATTGGCGTTCGACTAAGCGATGAGCGATTATGTTCTGACGCCCCTTGCCAAGGCAGACATCTTCGAAATTTGGTCGTACATCGCTCGTGACAACGAAGAAGCCGCTGACCGAGTAGAAAGTGCAATCTACGACGCTTGCGCAGAGGCTGCGCAAGCTCCATTGCGCGGCCATACTCGGCCCGACCTTACGCCCCGCCCGTTCGTTTCTGGACACTCGACCGTTATCCAAACTATGCCGTCGTCTACCGGCCGGGTTATTGGCGTTGGTAGTAGACGACCAGTAGAAATTCGCAGCTGTTGCCCTCTCCGCTTGTTCCCGGGGCCGGCACAGTGGCCGGCGCAACGGACCCGGATGCCTGGCTCCGCCGTAGCAGAAAAAGACACCCTTGAGCCTTGGCCCCACTACAGAGCCTTAGCGTTCGCCTGTTTTCAGGCGGGAGAGGGACCCGGTGATCATGGCGCGCTCGGCGCAGCTAGCCCTGAAGGCATCGCCCGGCGATTCTGACCATGGTCAAGGTAGGCGAAACATTCTTCGAGATGCTGCACGGTGTGGTAGAACCGCCCGGCTTCGCTGTAGCTCGCGAGCAAGCGCTCAACCATTTCAGTCTTTGGTGCTAAGCCGAGCTCTTGCCAGTTTTGATTCCACGGCTCACGTAAGTTCATATCGATCAAGATTTCACACCGCTTGCCCGGCGGCCCAGCCGGACGACCACGCCCATTGGAAGTTAAAACCGCCGAGTTGGCCCGTCACATCGACGACCTCACCGACGAAGTATAATCCCGGGACGAGCTTCGATTCCATGGTTGTCGACGACAGATCGTCGGTGTCGACGCCGCCCAAGGTTACTTCGGCGGTGCGGTAGCCCTCGGCTTCGAGCGGCGTGAATTTCCAGTGCTGTATTTGCTCACAGATGCCGCGCAACTCACTCTGCTGATATTGGCGCAGCGGTCGGCTGCCCAATTCGATTTCGCACAGCCGCTGTGCCAGCCGTTTGGTGAGGAATTCGCCGAGGACGGTTTTCAACTCGGCATCCGGCCTTACTGCTTGGCGCTTTTTCAGCCAATCGTTCGCGTCCGTTAACGGCAAAAAATTCACAATCAACGCATCGCCCGTCTGCCAGTAAGATGATATTTGCAAGATTGCCGGGCCGCTGAGGCCGCGATGGGTGAACAACATTGCGTTGGAAAAACTCCGCCTGCGGCATTCCACTTGAACCGGTACGGAAACCCCAGAGAGGTCGCGGTAACGCACCATATCGTCCGGCCCGAAAACAAGCGGCACAAGCCCGGCGCGGGGCGGCACGATGCGGTGCCCGAATTTTTTCGCCAGCTCGTAACCGTAAGCCGTCGCGCCCATCTTTGGCACTGACAAACCGCCCGTCGCGATGACTAGCGACCCTGTCTGAACCGATCCGCGGGAGGTTTTCAAAGCAAATCCGCCGCCGGCAGGCTCGACATTTGTCACTTTACAATCGGTCATGATCCGCGCGCCGGCTTGGCGGCATTCATCGGTTAACATTTTCACAATGGACTTCGCCGATTGGTCGCAGAACAACTGGCCCAACTCTTTTTCATGGTAGGCGATACCGTGGCGTTCGACCAAGTTAATGAAATCAGCTTGGGTGTAGCGCGCCAGCGCCGACTTGCAGAAATGCGGATTTTTGGAAATGAAGTTTTCTGGCGCGGTGTGCAGATTGGTAAAATTACAACGGCCACCGCCGGATATGAGAATTTTTTTGCCGACTCGATCGCAGTGTTCAATGACCAGCACGCGCCGGGCCCGTTTGCCGGCTTCGAGGGCGCACATCAAGCCGGCGGCGCCGCCGCCGATCACGACCACATTGAATTGACTCATCGAGCCAGAAGCAGCTACTCCGCGCCAAACGGATTATCGATGATAAAGCGCCAGGTGCCGTCGCTTTGCCGGCGGATGACTTCGATGCTGTTGCCGCGCAATTCGACCGGTTTGCCGTCAGCGCCGGTGCCGTTAACCTGCCATTTGCCGCGAATCAGCGCTGTGTCACCCGACTCCATGATAAAGACTGGATCGAGGCGGATAGTCCCTTTGAGCGCGAGAAACTGTTGCAAAGCCGCGCCGACGGCTGCAATGCCGCTAACCGTCACGCCCGGCTGCGGAGCAAAAGTTGCGCTTGGCTCGAACAGAGCAAGAAGCGCTTCGGCATCGCCCGCGTTGAACGCTTCGATGAACCGAGGATACATCTCCGCAGGCCGTGTCACCGTCATAGGCTTCTCTCCGGCACTAAATGATACCTTTCTCCTTCAGCTCGGCGATTTGCAGATCGCTATAACCCAGTGACTTCAGATATTCGGCGTTGTGCTCGCCCAGCTCGGGCGGCGGCAGCGGGTGCGGATTTTTTGTTTCACTATAGATATTCGGAAACGCCACGGTGCGAATGTTCGGCTTGTCTTGGCGCTCCAGCGTGATTTCCAAGCCCATGTGCTTGATCTGCGGATCCTGAAAAACTTCCTGCATGTTGTAGACCGGCGTGTGCGGCACGTCCTCGGCTTCGAGCCGCGCCATCCAGTGGGCGCGCGTGTTTTGTTTGAAGAATTCGCCGAAGGTCTTCGCCAGCTCATCGTAGTTCTTGCGCCGGTTGGGGCGCGTTGAGAAACGCGCATCGTCTATCAGCTCCGGATGGCCCGCAGCATTGCACAACCCTTTCCAGAACTTCTGCGGCGATGATAAGTGAATCGCAAACATGGCGCCGTCCGAAGCGGTAAATGCATAGGTCTGCGACTGCATCGGCCGGGTGTACGGCCCGGGAATTTTGCCGGTGGCGAGAGAGTCAGTAGCCGGCGCAATCAAGAATGCCAAAATCGAACCGGCCATGGTCGTATCGACCTGCTGGCCTCTGCCTGTTTTGGCGCGCGCGGCGATGGCGCCGAGCACGCCGATCGTTGCAAACATGCCGCTCAAGCTATCTGCATAGTTCGGGCCGATGGGCTTGGGATTCTGCGCATCCATCAAAAGACTCAGCATTCCGCCTAAACCTTGGCCGACGGTGTCGTATGCCGGCCGTTTGACGTAAGGGCCGCTCGGCCCGGTGCCGGTGATGGATAGATAGATCACTCCAGGATTGGTTTTGCTCACCGTGTCGCAGTCGATGCCGAGCCGTTTCATGACACCGGGGCGATAGTTGTCGAGCACGACATCCGCCTTGTTGGCGAGCTTCAAAAAGATTTCCTTTCCTTCGGGAGTCTGAAGATTAAGCGTGATGCTGCGCTTGCCGCGGTTGTAGGCCCAAAAATTCGGCTGATCGCCGCCCAAATCCCAACCGCGAAACGGGTCGCCGCCCTTGGGATTCTCGACCTTGATCACCTCCGCACCCATATCGGCGAGCAACATCGCACCGTAAGGCCCGGAAATAAAATTGCCCAACTCCAAAACTTTGATGCCGTCTAAACAACCGTTCATCGTCGTCTCCCGATAGGTAATTAATGCATTGCGAAAAAGTTATGCTGCACCCCGTTTAGTCTCAACCCGCACCATGATACCGGCCTGAGCCAGCATATTGATCAACTTGTCGACGCTAAACAGGCTAATCTCGCCTTTGAGCAAGTACCCTCTCCCCCTTCGGAGGCAGGTGCCGCAATTGTCATTCTGAGCCGAAGGCGAAGAATCTCTCCTTCTTAGGTAGCTGAGAAGGCGAGATTCCTCGGCGGACCTCGGAATGACAACTCCGGTTTTTCCGCATTGCGACACAGTCTCTGTTGGAGAAGGGTTAGATAACGCCCTTCTCTTTGAACTCCGCGATCTTCGCGCCGTCGTACCCGAGCGACTTCAAAAACTCTTCATTGTTCTCGCCCAACTCAGGCGGCGGCAGCGGAAATGCCGAAGGTGTGTCGCTGTAGGTCAGGGGAAACTTCACCGTGCGGATAGTTGGTTTCTCTTTGCGCTCGATCGAGATCTGCATGCCCATGTGCTGCACCTGTGGGTCGTCGAAGACTTCTTTCAAATTATAAACCGGTGTGTGCGGCACGTCGTTGGCCTCGAGCTGCTCAACCCAATGGGCGCGCGGCTTTTCTTTGAAGAACTCGGCAAAGACTCTGTTCAATTCATCGTAATTGGCGCGGCGGTCCGGCCGGGTCTTGAAACGCGGGTCTTCGATCATCTCCGGTCGGCCCACCGACTTGCACAGCCCCTCCCAAAACTTTTGTGGCGAGGATAGATGGATTGCCAACATCGCACCGTCCGAGCAGGCAAACGCATAAGTCTGTGACTGACGCGGCCTGGTGTACGGGCCGGGAATACGCCCGTGCGCCATCGTTTCAGTCGCAGGCGCCGCCAAAAATGCGAGGATCGAACCAACCATCGTTGCGTCAACCTGTTGGCCCTTGCCTGTACGGTTGCGCGCCATCAGCGCGCCGAGAATGCCCAGCGCGGAGAACATGCCGCTCAAGCAATCGGCGTACGCTGGCCCAACCGGTTTGGGATTTTTCGGGTCCATTAACACGCTCATCATGCCGCCCATGCCCTGGCCGACGGTATCATAAGCCGGTCGCTTCACATAGGGACCGGTTGGTCCGGTGCCAGTAATGGAGCAGCAAACAATTTTGGGATTGATCTTACTGAGCGAGTCAAAGTCGATGCCGAGCTTCTTGGTCACTCCGGGGCGGTAGTTGTCCATAACGACATCAGACTTTTTCACCAGCCCGTAAAAAACTTCCTTGCCTTCCGGCGTCTGCAAGTTCAATGTGATGCTCTTTTTGCCTTTGTTATAGGCCCAGAAGTTCGGCTGATCGCCGCCGAAGTCCCAGCCGCGAAATGGATCGCCGCCCTTAGGATTTTCGACTTTGATGACTTCCGCGCCGAGATCGGCCAGCAGCATCGCGCCGTAGGGCCCGGAGATGAAATTGCCCAATTCCAAAACTCGAATGCCTTCTAAACAACCAGCCATTTTTGTTCTCCCCTTTTTGAAATGTGAAATCTGAAATGCCGAGCAACCGCGAGGCTTGCCTATTGCCTTCGTCATCGGATATTTGAACTTTCATATCTCTCAACGCAGAGGAGAACAAGATGTCGACACCGCCGCCGGTAACTGACAAGTTGGCCCGCTTCGTCGCTGCAACCGATTACGCATCGATTCCGGAAAAAACCCTGGCCAATGCCAAAATGCACATTCTCGACACGCTCGGCGTTGCCCTGGCCGGAGTGTCAACACCCGTTGCCGAGATTGCAATCAACTATTGCAAAGGCCTGGGCGTGTCGCAGGAAGCGTCGGTCTGGGGCACTAAAGAGACAGCCTCGGTATCGACCGCGGCGTTCGCCAATGGTCTTCTGTCGCACGCGCTCGATTACGATGACTGGGACGCCTTCATTCACGTCGGCCACCCGAGCAGCATGATCGTCGGTGCGGCGCTGCCACTGGCGGAGCACCTCGGCGCATCGGGAAAAGAGTTTTTGAAAGCCTACGTGGTTGGCATGGAAGTCATTTGCAAAATCAGCGCGAACTCGCCCAATGTCCAAGAGCACGGCTTTCATAGCACGCCGATATTCGGCAGTTTGGGCGCGACCGTCGCATGCGCTAGCTTGCTCAAACTCGACGTCGACAAAATCAAAGCCGCCCTCGGTGTCGCCGCGTCGGGCTGTGGCGGCATCCATCGCCAACAGGGCTCGATGGTCAAGCCTTTTCACGCCGGCAATTCGGCGCGCAACGGCGCCGAAGCGGCGCTGTTAGCGAACAAAGGTTTCACCGCCGACGCGGCGATCTTCGAAGCGCCGCGCGGCTTTTGCGACACGTTTTTCGGCCCCGACACTTGCGACTACAACAAGATGATCGAGAACATCGGCAAGCCCTACTTCTTGGAATCGCCCGGCATCGGTCTTAAATGGCACCCGTGCAGCGCGCCGCAGTTCCTCGCCGCCGACGCAGCGCTGCATTTGAAACACGAACACAAGATCAATTTCGCCGACGTCGCGAAAATAGAAGTCAGCATCCCGCCCAAGCGCTACCAGCGCCACTACGCCGCCGAGGTGAAAACCGGGTTGCGCGGCAAGTTCGCTATCAACTATGTCGTGGCCCTGTGCTTTCTCGACGGCAAACTGGAAATAGCGACATTTACCGATGAGAAAGCCAACCGTCCCGAAGTGCAAGACGCCTTCAGCAGAGTAAAAGTGATCGTCGACGAGTCGATCCCCGAGCCTGGCCCGTACTGTCCAGTAAGCGTCGAATTGAAAAACGGCACGCGCCATAACTACACCGCCAAGATTGCCAAGGGGGACCCGCGCAATCCGATGAGCGAACTGGAAGTCACCAATAAATTTCTTAGTAATGCCAGCATGGCAATCGGCAAACCACGGGCTGAGAATGTAGCAAAAGCGGTGCGCGATTTAGAGAAGTGCGACGACAGCAAGAAACTCGTGAGCCTGCTCGCACCAGTATGATCTCAAGAACGAGGTTTTGGAGATGGCGTATGATGATGACGATATCAAGCGAGAAATAAAGCGGCAGCGAATCAAGAAAGATCGCGCTCCGATGAAGGAAAGGAAAGAAGCGGAGGCGAAAAGACGGCTGGGATCGGATATTCTGCTGCTGATAACTAGGATCGACGACCGCGCATTCTTTCTAAGACAGCTGGAAACGCTTACCGCCCGCTACGGGCTACATATCGGAGAGACGGAGAAGCTGAATGCCCTCCGGATTTACGATCAGTACCGGAAACGGAAGAGGTAGCCTTGGGTTTAGCAAGTTTCGCTGCAACCGACTTGTGAACTCGGTTAAGTCTTTTTCGGCGTTCCTTTTTTGGCAGTTTTTCTAGAAAAGCCCAGAGCGTGTCGGTGATACGACCTGCAGCCTGCTTAGCTCTGTTTGCCGGTTTGGTTTTGATTTCCCTCATACGATTAACTCAGATATCCTAAGTATAGCATTGAATTCAAACTCTACAATGTCGCAACGTTAAGCTAACGATAAACACACGGTTTTCTTATGATCCCAATCACTGCACGCGATGGCCACACGCTTGACGCTTATCTCGCCCATCCTCAGAGCGAGCCACGCGGCGGTATTGTCATTGGCCAGGAGATGTACGGCATTACCAGTTATCTGCGCGATGTGTGTGACTACTACGCCTCACAAGGCTATCTGACCATTGCGCCGGCGCTTTACGACCGGCGCGAGCGCAACCTGGTGCTCGATTACACGCCGGCAGATCACGACCCGGCGCAGAAGATTTACAAAAATTGGAACTGGGAGCACGCGCTCGACGATCTCGATGCGGCGAAAAACATTGTCTCAGAGGCGGGGAAGGTGGCGCTCGTCGGTTTCTGCTGGGGCGGCACGTTAGCGTGGCTCGCCGCGTGCCGGCGCGATTACACCTGTGCGGTCGCCTACTACGGCTCGATGATGCCGGATTTTAGATTGAAATCGGCGTGCTGCCCGGTGATAGCGCATATTGGCACCGACGATGGCACGTTCACACAAGAACGCGTCGACCTATTTCACCAAGCGCAGCCGAAGGTGCCGATCTACATATACGCCGGCGCGGGCCATGGCTTTGATAACCCCAGCCGCGGTAACCGCTACCACGCAGAAGCCTGTAAGCTCGCGCGCGAGCGCACGCTCGAATTTTTGTCCCGGCACCTTGGCTAAAACGACACTCGAACGAATTTCAACCCGGAACACCCTTACTGCCGATAGACTTCCTCCGGCATGTTGAACGCCGCGCCTTCTTTATCGAGCTGTGCTTTGAACATCTGGCGGATGTAAGGGTCTTCGTCGCGGTACTCGATGGTGTTGCCGCCTTCTTTGACGTCGAGGTTCAAGCCGCGCCATTCGACACCCGGTATGCCGGTGACGCGGCGAGGAAAACCGCCGAGAAAGGCGAGCACGCGCAGCGGATCCTTCGAGGCGCCGTAGTGGCCGTGGTACCAACCGGCGGCGCCGGGCGCGGCGCTGACGATGCCGCCGGCTTTGTAGTCTTGTCTGATTACCAAGTCGCCTTTGCCATCTTGCCACGGCGTTGTGCCGGCTTCACCCGGCCAGGTGATCGTGTAGCCTTTGCCGCCCAAACAAACTAGCACCGGGCCGGCTTCATGGTTGTGGCAACGCGAGTAGCGCCCGGGTGCATACTGCGCGATAAAACCCTGGAACGTGTTGCCGGATAAGTTCCAAAAAAACGTGCGGTGGCCGACGCCGCGCTGACCGTCGAGCGGTAGCTCGACGCGATCCGCGTCGGGAATAATATTGCCGTAGTTGCGCGCTCGGCCGTGGCGCGGATCTTTGCCCAACTCCGTGTGGGCTTTGAAATAGTCGGCGCTGCCGTCGTAACGATCTTTGAATTGGTAGGGGTTGTTAAACAGCGAGTCCTGACTTCGATACAGGTGAAAAATCGGCGGCGCGTTGGTTACCCCGAGCAGCAAGGCTGGGCTGGATGTCGCGTTGACAATGCGGTGCCAGGTATTTAACGGCGGCGAAAACAGACTGCCGGCCTGCCATTCGAAGGTTTGTTTCTTATTTGAATCGTCGCTCCAGATCTCCGTCGTGCCGCGCCCTTCGAGCACGTAGAAAATTTCCTCGTACATATGCTTCTCGGCAGTGATGGCGCCCGCGGCAGGTACTTCAATCACATAGATTCCCTGCAGGCCACCGCAGCCGTTGAGTTCAACAAACGCGCCGCGCGCATTCATGCGCGGCCAAGCTGCGAGTGCCAGCTCGCGAATGTCGTAAAAGCCGACCGCGCCGCGATGGATCGGCAGCTTCTGCTCGTCCATGTAAACCTCGTAGGGGCTGGCCGGTCGTATCCAACGTTTGGTGCCGACGAAATCCTCCGCCATGGCTGAAAACCTCCTGTGATCGCTAGATGCTATCACTCAGCGAGCGCTTGAAAGCAAACGATCGCAGCTTAAAGCAGAGCGGCGATACGCTCCGTCGGCGTGGGGTGCGAATAGTGGTAGGCGGAATACCAGGGATGGGGCGTCAAGTTGGAAAGATTTTTAATCGTCAGGTCGACCAGCGCTTCGATCATCGGTTGCGGCGTGTTTAAAGTTTTTTTGGCGAAGGCGTCGGCTTTGTATTCATGCTGGCGCGACAGCCGATTCATTAGCGGCGCCAAGTAGAAAATTAGCGGACCGGTGACGAGACTGAACAACACCAGCGCGGCGTGATTCGATGGCGTCAAACCGAACGCGGCGAAAAACGCCGGACTCTCGCGCAGCAAGCTCAAGACGTAAAGACCGACCAGCAAGAAAATCGTCTGGACGACGAGCATGCGCCGAATATGTTTTAGCTTGTAGTGGCCCATCTCATGGGCGAGCACGGCGAGGCCTTGTTCGCTGGTCATTTGCTCTATCAGCGTATCGAAAAGCACGATGCGCTTAGCTTTGCCTAGGCCGGTGAAGTAGGCGTTGGAATGACCCGACCGTTTCGAGCCGTCCATCGTGAAGATGCCGGTGGTTTTGAAACCGATCTGCTCGGCCAAGCGTAGAATGCGGTCGCGAAATTCGCCTTCTTTGAGCGGCTCGAATTTATTGAACAGCGGTGCGATCAGCGTCGGATAGATCACGATCATGAGCAGCTGAAAGGCGCTGATAAAGGCAAATGCCCAAAGCCACCAATGACTCCCTGTCGCTTGCATGAGCCAGAGAATCACCAACAGAAACGGCACGCCGATGACGAGCCCGACCAGCAAGCCTTTGATTTTATCGGCGACGAATAGCTTGACGGTCATCTTGTTGAAGCCGAAGCGCGCTTCGAGCCGAAAGGTTGAATAGAGCTCGATCGGTAAACCGACGAGTGAAAAGATTGCACCCACGATCAGGCAGAAGGCAATGCCTTGGGCATAGTTAAACAGCGGCAAACGTTCGGTCAGCGCCGCTGCAATCTGGTCGGCCCACGGCAGGATGCCGCTGAAAAGCACGATCAAGGTAACAATGCGGCCGTAGATTTCCGACCAGCGCCCAAAGGCGCCCTTGGCGAGGGTGTACTCGACTGATTTCTGGTATTCGGCGGAGGCGATTTTATCGCGAAAGAAGGAGGGGATTTCTTTGGCCGCCCAGCGGGCGCGCACGTGCCGCAGGTTCAACTCATTGAGGCAAAACTCGACGAAAAACTCGAGCAGAAAAAAGCCGAGAAAGAGCGCGACGATCAGTTGTTCCATGCCAAGAACAACGATTGCGCGGCGCCACTAGGAAAGCAAGTCGCTTTAATGGACCGTCGCGGCTTCGTAATTGAAGACCAGCTTGCCGTCGGCTTCGTCGACTTCGACTTTGCCGCCGTTTTGCAGCCTGCCGAACAGGATCTCGTCCGCCAGCACGCGCTTGATCTCGTTTTGGATCAGCCGCGCCATCGGGCGCGCGCCGAAGGCCGGATCGTAGCCGCGCTCGGCGAACCACTTCTTTGCCTTGGGCGTGAGCTGGAGAAAGACCTTGCGGTCGTTCAGTTGATGATCGAGCTCCATGATGAATTTGTCGACGACGCGCTCGATATTTTCTTGGCTGAGGGAGTTGAAGTTGATGATGGCGTCGAGCCGGTTGCGGAACTCGGGGCTAAACATCCGCTCGATCGCTTCCTTGCCCTTGCCGGCGTTGGATGAGGCGCCGAAGCCGAGCGGCGTGCCGCTCATCTCGCGGGCACCGGCGTTGGTGGTCATGATTAGAATGATATTACGAAAATCTGCTTTCTTGCCGTTGTTGTCGGTCAATGCGGCGTGGTCCATCACTTGGAGCAAGATGTTAAACAGATCGGGATGGGCCTTCTCAATTTCGTCGAGCAACAGCACGGCGTAAGGGTTGCGATTGATCGCATCGGTCAGCAAGCCGCCCTGATCGAAGCCGACATAGCCCGGAGGGGCGCCGATCAGGCGCGACACGGTGTGCTTCTCCATGTATTCGCTCATGTCGAAGCGCAGAAACTCGATGCCCATGATGTGCGCCAACTGCTTGGCAACTTCGGTTTTGCCGACACCCGTCGGCCCGGCGAACAGGAAACAGCCAAGCGGCTTTTCGGGATGGCCCAGGCCGGAGCGCGATAGCTTGATCGTGTTGGCGACCATGTCGACGGCAGAGTCTTGGCCATAGATGACCAATTTTAGGTCTCGTTCGAGGTTTTGCAGCTGTTCCTTATCCGAAGTAGAGACGCTGCGCGGCGGAATCTTGGCGATCTTGGCGACGATTTTTTCGATGTCCTTGGCGCCAATGGTCTTCTTGCGTTTTTCCGCCGGCTGTATTTTCACCGCGGCGCCGACTTCGTCGATGACGTCGATGGCTTTATCAGGCAGCTTGCGGTCGTTGATGTGCTTGGCCGAGAGCTGCACGGCGGCGCGAATGGCGCTACTGCTGTAATGGACGCCGTGATGCTTTTCGTAGTGTGGCTTCAAACCTTCGAGAATTTTAAAAGCCTCTTCCTGGCTCGGCTCCGGCACTTCGATTTTCTGGAAGCGGCGCGCCAAGGCGCGATCTCTTTCGAAATAGCTCTTGTAATCGTGGTAGGTGGTCGAGCCGATGCATTTCAGTTCACCGGAGGCGAGCGCCGGCTTAAGAATATTCGATGCGTCCATCGAACCGCCGCTGGTGGCGCCGGCGCCGACGATGGTATGAATCTCGTCGATGAAAAGAATCGCGTTGGGATGTTTTTTCAGGCCGTTCAACACGCCCTTCAAGCGCGCTTCGAAATCGCCGCGGAACTTGGTGCCGGCGAGCAAGGCCCCCATGTCGAGGGCGTAGATCGCCGCGCTCTTGAGCGCGTCAGGAACTTCGCCTTGGTGGATTTTCAATCCGAGCCCTTCGGCGATGGCGGTTTTGCCGACGCCCGGGTCGCCGACATAGATCGGATTGTTCTTGCGCCGCCGGCAAAGCACATGGATGGTGCGCTCGACCTCGTCGTCGCGGCCGATCAGCGGATCGATGTTTCCGTGCGCGGCTTTCTCGACTAGGTTGACCGTGTAGGCCTCGAGCGGATTGACGCGACGTTGCGACTTCTCCTCGTCGGCGGGCTCCTCTTCGGACTGCGTGGGCTCTTCGGTGGCGCCGGATTTAGAAATACCGTGCGACACGAAATTGACAACGTCGAAACGCGAAATGCCCTGCTCTTCCAAGAGATAAACCGCATAGGAGTCGGGCTCGCGGTACATGGCGATCAGCAGGTTGCCGCCGTTGATCTCTTTTTTCTCTGCCGATTGGGCGTGAATGACGGCGCGCTGCAAGACTCGATGAAAACTTAAAGTCTGCTGCGGTTCTTGATCGTTGCCGGCCGGCAGGGTTTCCAATTGACCGTCAAAAAACTCTTCAAGCGACTTTTTCAGCCGCGTCAAATCACCGCCGCAGCTCGTGATCGCGCTCTTGGCGTCTTTGTCCTGGAGCAAGGCGTACAGTAGGTGCTCCAGGCAAACGTACTCGTGGCGGCGCTGCTTGGCCTCTTTCAGGGCTACGTTCAGTGTGCTCTCTAATTCCTTGCTGATCATTCTTAGGCCTCTTCCATGGTGCAGCGCAGAGGATGTTCATGACGCCGCGCAAGATCCTCTACCAATGTAACTTTGGTTTCGGCGACTTCGTATGTATAGACGCCGGCTACGCCAATTCCTTTTTTGTGCACGTGAAGCATGATTTGAACCGCCTCCGTATGTTCCTTGTGGAAAACATACTGGAGAACCTGCACGACGAACTCCTTGGTTGTATAATCGTCGTTGTGCAGCAAAACTTTGTAGAGAGGGGGCTTTTTAAGCTTCTTCTTGGTTTCTGTGACCACACCGTGGTCAAATTCGTTTTCCCGCCGGCTCATGAAGGGTTGCCTCCCTGATAGCTGTTAGAAATCTAACATGGCCGTAAGCTCACCCGCAATCGTCAAAACCTTGTCGGTTCGAGCGCGCCACTTACCAATGACCGCAGCGATAAACCATCCGTGCACGAAGGTAGCACAGCTATGATATAGTCCACGTGTCTTAGCACTGAACCCGTATCCGCGCATCGTTGCCGGCTTTTTTACTGGGAGGTAACGCCATGCTCTCCAACAAAGTTCACGAAATCATGACGACCCAGCTGACCAGTGCGCCGGTCACCGCGCCGGTGCACGAAGTCTTGCGGCAGATGATCGCCGAAGACGTCGGCCGCATCGTCATCACCGATAACGAAGTGCCAGTCGGGGTCTTTACCGAAAAAGATGTACTCAAGCGCGTGGTTTATCCAGGTCTGAATGGCAAGCAGACCGCGATCAAAAGCGTCATGAGCTCGCCGATCAGAGCCGTGCGGGAAGAGACCCATATCGTCGAGGCATTCAAACGCATGTACCGCGGCAAATACCGCCACCTGCTGGTGCGCGGGCGGCGCGGGAGAATCGTCGGCATTGTTTCCATGCGGCGGATTTTGAAAATTGCCGTGGAGCTAGGGCAGGGCGCCAGTGAAACCCAGACTCTGACAAACATTGCGGCAACGGACGCGGTTTGTGTCGATCCAACGGAATCGGTGGCGGCAACTGTTCAACTTTTGGTGCGTAAAGAGCTGAGCTCGGTCGTGGTCGGCAGCCCGGACGAGCCGCTTGGTATTTTCACCGAGCGCGATGTGCTGAAGCGCGTGGCGCTGGCTGAGTTTGACCGGCGCGCGACAAAGGTCCAAGAGGTCATGACCGCACCGGTGGTGACCCTGCCGGAGACGACACTGATCGGTGATGCCCTCGCCGAAATGTACCGCCGCGATATCCGCAACTTGCCAATGATGGATTCGAATGGACAACTAAGGAGAATCATCTCCATGCCCGATGTACTAAGATATGCCCGTGCTTTTGATGTCGATGAGCAGGTTCGCCGCACCTGGAAAGAGGTTGCCGCCAGCCTCGCTGATGAGGATCAATACACGCCCGGTTAGAAGTGATAATTCTTTGACTTCTAAGGGAGTTATGTTAGCATGGGAGAGTTGCCGAGAAGTCTGAAGGAGGCTGTATTTTGGATACCCCGCTGATAAACGATTTGAGCATCTGCGTTGCCACGGAAAACGGCTCAGGCAGCGCTTCTTCGAACAACATCTTATTCAAAGCGATCTTCAAGATGGGCATCCCTTGCTCGTCAAAAAACATGTTCCCATCAAACATCCAGGGCCTGCCCACCTGGTACCAGATCCGCGCCAATGCCGACGGCTACTTGAGCCGCAAGGACGTGATCGATGTCATGGTCATGTTCAACGACGCCACCGCGGCCAAGGACATCTACCGGGTGCGCGATGGTGGCATCATTCTTTATGACGATTCCACGCCACTTTCGCCGACGCTGAAGCGCGACGGCGTGCAGTACATCGGTTTTCCAGCCAACAAATTGGTTGCCAAGCTGGTTCCAGCCTCGCCATTGCGCGCCAAGCAACGCAACATGGTCTATGTCGGCGCCTTGGCTTACCTGTTCGGCATCGACATGTCGGTGATCAAAGCCGTCCTCGAAGACACTTTTGGCAAGAAGCCGGCGGTTATTGAATCGAACCTAGTTTGCATCGACGCCGGTTATCAATATTGCAAAGAACAAAATTTCAAACAGAACATAGCCCGCCTCGAACCGATCCCCAACGGCAACAAAGGCAAGATTATCACGGAGGGCAACACCGCGGCGGCCATTGGCGCGGTTTACGGCGGCGCTTCGGTGATCTGTTGGTATCCGATCACGCCGTCGAGTTCTCTAGCGGAGTCCATGGAGTACTACCTGCCGCGTTTGCGCAAGCAGGTCGACGGCAAAAAAGCCTATGCCATCGTCCAGGCAGAAGACGAAATCGCTTCGGCAAGCATGATCGTCGGCGCCGGATGGGCGGGCGCGCGCTCGATGACTTCGACTTCGGGCCCGGGCGTTTCGCTCATGAACGAGTCGATCGGTCTGGCCTACTATGCCGAGATTCCCTGTGTGTTTTTCATCATTCAACGCGGCGGCCCGTCGACAGGTTTGCCAACTCGTACACAGCAGGCAGATATCTCGCTCATGTACGGTGCCTCCCACGGTGACACACGCCACATCTTGCTGATTCCCCACGACATGAATTCTTGTTTCGATTTTGCCCGCCAGAGTTTCAACTACGCCGACCGTTTCCAGGCCCCGGTTTTCGTCGCCATGGACCTCGACCTTGGCATGAATCTTTGGTCGTCCGAGCCGCTCAAGTTGAACGCTGAACAGTACGATTGGGGCAAGCGTTTAAGCGCGCAGGACTTGGACGAATGGACCAAAGCCGGCAAGAAGTTCCGCCGCTACTTCGACCAGGACGGCGACGGCATTCCCTATCGCACGGTACCGGGCAACGAAAACCGCCTGGCTTCGTTTTTTACCCGCGGCTCTGGCCATGATGCCGACGCGAAATATTCCGAGGACGAACACGACTACAAGTACATCCTCGACCGATTGAAAAAGAAGCACGACACCGCGCGCAAGTTTGTTCCGAAGCCGATCATCGAAAAAGAGCGGGGCGTCAAGACCGGCATCATTTGCTACGGCTCGAGTTACGAACCCGTCCGTGAGGCGCGCGACCGCTTGAAAGCGCGCGGTTTGAAGACCAACCATATGCTGATCCGCGCGCTGCCGCTGACCAGTGAAGTGCGCGACTTTATCGCCGAGCATGACACGGTCTACCTGGTTGAGCAGAATCGCGATGCGCAAATGGCCGCCATCATCAAAGACGAGATGCCGGAATTGGGCGCCAAACTCACCAGCATTTTGGTTTACAATGGCTTGCCGGTCACCGCAGGCGAAGTGGTGCAGCAGATCTTTGAGGCCGCAAAAACCGCAAAAACCGCTTAGTCAGAATTCATAAGGACAAGACCATGGCAGAAGCAGCAAAAATCAATCGTCTAAACATGACCGAAAAAGAGTACGACGGCGCGCCGTCGACCATGTGCAAAGGCTGCGGCCATGATGCCATCTCGGCGTCGGTGCAGCGCGCGTACTGGGAAAGCAGTATCGACCCGCGCAAGGTCGTCAAGCTGAGCGGCATCGGCTGCTCGTCGAAAACTCCGGCCTATTTCATGAGCCAGTCGTTCGGCTTCAACGCGGTGCACGGCAGAATGTCAGCCGTGGCGACCGGTGCCAACTTGGCCAATCACACGCTGATGCCGATCGGCGTCTCCGGCGACGGCGATACGTCGGCCATCGGTCTCGGCAACTTCTGCCACATGATGCGGCGCAACGTGAACATCACCTACATCATCGAGAACAACGGCGTGTACGGCCTCACGAAGGGGCAGTTCTCGGCCACGGCCGACGTCGGCTCGGTCATGAAAGGTGGCAAGGTCAATGATATTCCGGCCATCGACCTGGCGGAATTGGCGATCACCCTCGGCGCGACTTATATCGCCCGCAGCTTCTCCGGCGACCGCAAACAGCTTGCGCCACTGGTGCAGGGCGCCTTGGCGCATAAAGGCAGCGCGATTTTGGACGTGATCAGCCCCTGCGTGACATTCAACAACCACGAGGGCTCGACCAAGAGCTTGAAGTACGTAAAAGGTCATTTGGATCCGATTCACGACCTCGATTTTGTGCCGCCCTACGAGAATATCGAAGCCGATTACGACGAAGGCACCGACCACGAAGTGAAGATGCACGACGGCTCACGCATCGTTTTGCACAAGCTCGGCAAGGACTACGATCCGACCAACAAAGCCAACGCGATTCAGGCGATTCACGCGTCGATCGCGGAAGGTAAGTTTTTGACCGGCTTGATTTTTTACAATCCTAACCGCAAATCGTTCACCGACGAGCTAGGCCTATGCGATATGCCTCTGGCGGATTTGGGGCAGGACATGTTGCAGCCGCCAGTGGAAGCGCTGGAGCGGATTAACTCGGACTTGATGAAGTAGATTTGTTCTAACCAAAACAAAAAGGCCCGGCAGGAATCATCCTCCGGGCCTTTCTTGTTTATAGGCAACCGAATTCATAGGCCGGGTGCTTTGTCCGGCAAGCTTTTCCAAGTGTCGATGATTTCGTTCGCAGACGCGACCATGCCAAAGTGGCGCCGGATATTATCCAGCGTGCCCAGGTGCAGCTTGGCTTCGTAGGCGGCGGAGCAGTCGTCGATCATCGTTACATAATAGTCGAACATGTAGGCGTCGCGCGCCGTGGTCTCGACGCAGACGTTGGTTGCCACGCCGCAGACCAGCACACTCTGAATGTTGCGGGCTTTTAGGACCGTGTTGAGATCGGTGTTGATAAAGGCGCTGTAGCGGTGTTTGACCACCACCCGCTCGGTGGGCAGCGGCGCGATGCCGTCGTAGAACTCGGCACCCCAGGTCCCCTCGCGGCAGGTGCTGAGCCCGCCTTTTTGTGAGCTGCGATAGATCCACGACGGCGTGTCGGTCCATTCGCTGTGCGTGGTGCGGATGTAGACGATGGTCAGGCCAATGCGCCGGGCTTCGTCGATCAAGCGCGTAAGCGGCGTCATGATCGCCATCGCCGCGCTGACGTCCTCGCCGCGCTTGCCGGCGCTGCCGTTGGGGCTGCAGAAATCGTTCTGCACATCGACGACGATTAGCGCCGCATTTTTCGGATCACAACGCTCTTTCAAAGTGCGTAAGACATCCATACAACCTCGGCTTCAAAATCCGAATTTGACAATTGTCCATTTTCCATTATCCATTTTCAATTGTTCTTAGTGGTCGTGTTTCCGCGCTAACCCGCCATGACCCATCTTCATAATCTCATTGCGGGTGATCTTTTCGCCGGCGATCAGGCGCGGCAGGAGCGCATCGAAGGCAGTAAACGGATCGTGGAGCACGCAGCCGGACAAGCCCATGACCGGCGTGTCGCCGAGATAAGCCATCAAAAACATCGAACCCGGCAACACCGGGAAACCATGGGTTTCCACCTTCGCGCCGCTGCGGCGAATGCCTTCCGGCGTTTTGTCGTCCGGATCGACGGACATACCGCCGCTCACGAGAATAACGTCCGCGCCCGCCTGCTTCGCATCCTTGATATGTCCGGCGATAACGTCCGGATCGTCAGGCGCGAGCTTTACGGATTCAACGCTCGAGCCAAAGTCCCCAACTTTTTTGCTCACCACCGGGCCGAAGCCGTCTTTAATCCTGCCGGTAAAAACCTCGCTGCCAGTAACCACCAGGTGAATTTTCTTCGCCGGCATCGGCATGATCGCAACAATCGGTCTGCCTTTGCAGAGCGCTTCGGCTTTCTGCACCAGCTCTTCTTTTACGACGACGGGAATGGTCCGCGTGCCAGCTACCACGGTTCCTTCACGCACTGGCCGGTCGCCCGGCAATGTTGCGAGCATGAGGTCGCCCAGCGAGTTGAATTGATAGAGCAGCTCGCCGTCCACTTTAAGCAAACCACCCATGGTCGCGACGAGATTGATGCGCCCCTCGCTCGGGTCGGTCAGTTTCAAGTTGGCGCCAGCCGCAGCTTTTGCCAAACGCCGCGCCGCGTCTTCTTCATGCAGCTCATCTTTCTCCAACTCCATGATGTAAATGTTGGCTTTGCCGACGTCTAGCAGCTTCGAGACATCTTCTTGGCGAATGATGTGGCCGCGACGAAACGCGGGGCCTTTGTGCTTGCCGGGGATGATCTCTGTGATGTCGTGGGCCAGCGGCATCCCGACCGCCTGTTCAACGGGAATGACTTTGAGCATTAATGATCTCCGTCGTGAGAATTTCTAAATCTGGTAATCTTGGATTCTATATCACGCCAAATGGTTTTCCAGCACTGCGCCAGCCAAAAATCGGTTGACTCGCTGATACAGCTATTATAGATACTGATACACTTTTTATACCATGAACGCGCCACTGGAAGCACGCTGGCTTTTACTGATTCATCAGCTGCCGCCTAAGCCGGCCTATTTGAGGGTTAAGATTTGGCGCCGTCTGCAGCGGCTCGGCGCTGTGCCGGTGAAAAACGCCGTCTACGCCTTACCCAAAAACGAACAGACCCAAGAAGATTTCCAATGGGTGCTGCGCGAGATCGTTCAAGCCGGCGGCGATGCTTCGCTTTGCGATGCTCGATTTATTGAGGGAATTAGCGACGATCAACTAGAACAGTTGTTCCGTTGCGCAAGGGAGGACGATTTTCAGCAGATTGGCAAGCAAGCCGCGCGCATCGCGGACCGGGTGTCGAAGAAGCGCAAATGGCCGGCTGATCAGAAGCGAGCCCTGGCCGTAGAATTGGAGCGGCTGCAAAAACGGCTGGCGGAAATTGTCGCCATCGATTTCTTTGGCGCTTCGGGACGCGACGCTGCCGAGCGGCAGCTCTTTGCCTTGGGCGCGCGCTTGCATGAGCCTGGCGATGGCGCGACGGCGGCGAAAGCGAAGCGGCCTATCCAAGACTTGAAGCGCCGCACCTGGGTGACGCGTAAAGGCATTCACGTGGACCGCATGGCTAGCGCATGGTTCATTCGGCGTTTTGTCGATACGGAGTCTCAGTTCAAGTTCGTTAACGCCAAAGGGTACCAACCCCAACCCGAAGAGCTGCGCTTCGACATGTATGAGGCGGAATTTACCCATGAGGGGGACCTGTGCACTCTTGAGGTCCTGTTCGATCGCGTCGACGTCAAAGACCCGGCCGTCCGAAAAATCGCCGAGATCGTCCACGACATCGATTTGAAGGATGGCAAGTTCGGCCACGAAGAAACCGCGGGCATCGACCGCCTGATTGCCGGCGTGGCCATGGCGCACAGTGACGACGAGGCGCGCCTGGCCCGCGCCATCGCGCTATTCGACGACTTGTACGAGTATTTTAGACGCAAAAGCAGATGAGAGGAGGAAATCATGCCGTACGAAATCAAACCGCTTTCCTGCGACCCAAAGAATCTCCAGGGCCTGTCGGAAAAACTTGTCCTGAGCCACTACGAAAACAACTACAAAGGCGCGGTCAATCGGCTTAACGCGATCACGGCGCAGCTTGAAACGCTCGATTTCGCCACCGCCCCCGTGTTCGTCATCAACGGCTTAAAGCGCGAAGAGTTGATCGCCAGCAATTCGATGATCCTCCATGAGCTCTACTTCGACAGTCTCGGCGCCGGCGGCGCGCCGGCCAGCGCGTTAAGAAACGCTCTTGCGCAAGATTTCGGAAGCGTCGAGAAATGGACGGCGCAGTTTACCGCAATGGGCAAAGCCCTCGGCGGCGGTTCCGGATGGGTGCTGCTCACCTACTCTCATCGCGATAAGAAACTCCTTAACCAGTGGGCCGCCGATCATTCTTGCAGTTTAGCCGGCGCGACACCCATCCTTGCGCTCGACATGTATGAGCATTCGTATCACATCGATTTCGGCGCCCAGGCGGCTGCCTACGTCGACGCCTTTATGGCCGACATCAACTGGGATAACGTCGCTCGTCTGTACAGCGCGAAAACCAGTTCTTAGATCGAAGGGGTTAAAATATGTCGCTGGCGGAATTGGTTCGTTATTTTCTCTATCTCGGAACCTTTGGCTTTGGCGGACCCGTCGCACTCGTCGGCTTCATGCACCGCGATCTAGTCGACAAACAAAAGCGGATCACCGAGGACACCTACAAATTGTCTTTGGCTTTAGCCCAAATCATGCCTGGTCCGCTCGCAGCGCAAACTGCGATCGCGATTGGTTACTTCGAAGCCGGCATCGTTGGCGCGACGTTGGCGGGAATCGCTTTTATCCTGCCGTCTTTCCTGATGGTCGTAGGTATCTCACTGGCTTATGTTGCCTATGGCGGACTGTGGTGGATGCAGGCGTTGTTCTATGCGATCGGCGCCACCGTGATTGCCATCATTGCCATCTCGGCCTACAAGCTTGCTCGTAGCACCAACAAAAAGGACCCGCTGCTTTGGGGAATTTTTGTTATGTTAGCCGCCGTCACCGTGTGGGCCCAAGCCGAACTGGCCGAGTTTTTCATTCTTGCCGGCTTGGCGATTCTCTTGATACGCGCCTGGCCCGGGTGGAGAAACGCCATCATCGTCACGCTGAGCTGCTTTGCATTGGGTTTGCTTATCTGGTTGATCGGCTCCTCGGTTGCGGCAAGCGGCGCCGCGGGTAAATCGGAAAACCTGCTCGGGCAAATTCTTTGGTTTTTCACCAAGGCCGGGGCGTTTGTCTTCGGCAGCGGCTTGGCGATCGTGCCGTTCTTGCAGCAAGGGGTGGTGCAGCAGTTCGGTTGGCTCAACAATCAGCAATTTCTTGACGCGGTCGCTGTGGCAATGATCACCCCGGGGCCGGTGGTCATTACCGTGGCATTCATCGGTTTTCTGGTGGCCGGCTTGGCGGGATCGATCATGGCCGCCATCGGCATCTTTCTGCCGGTCTACGTTTTTACGATTGTGCCGGCGCCGTGGTTCAAGCGCCACCGTGACAATGCGCAGCTCAAAGCGTTCGTCGACGGCGCCACCGCGGCGGCCACCGGCGCGATCACCGGCGCGGTCATTGTCCTAGCGACGCGCGCGATCATCGACATTCCGACGGCCGTGATCGCGCTCGTCAGTTTAGTTATTTTGTGGAACTACAAGATTCCCGAGCCGGTGATCGTTTCCGTCGCCGCTCTGATCGGATTGGTGCTCTTCCCAATTTTTCATTGAGTGCGTTCATTCCAAATCATACGCCACGCCCAATTCCGTCCCGACGTCGCGGAGTCCTTTGAGCACCGAGCTGTGCAGCGGCACACCGTGCTCGCCGCGCTCGTCGGCGGTTTCGAACTCGATCTCGCCGGCGACGTAGACCCGCTCCTGGCCGGCAATCGGAGTGGTGGATTTCAAATCGCGAATCAATCGATCCATGTCGTTTTTGAATTCGGCCGCAGGGCGGAAAGTATCGACTTTAATGGCGCCGAAGAAGTGGCCGCGCGGGTCCTGGTCGGCGTTCAACGCCGTGATTGTTCCGGACAAAACTCCACACAAGATTTCGACAAGAATGCCGAGACCATAGCCCTTGTGACTGGCGCCCTCGCGCGTGCTGCCGAGTGGCAAGAGCTTGCGGGCTTTCTGCGCGACGCGCGGGTCGTTGGTGTTTTCGGCTTTTTCATCGAGCGCCCAGCCATCGGGAATCGGGTTACCTAACCGAGCGGCCAATTCCAACTTCCCGGCGGCGGCGGTGTTAGTTGCCATGTCGAGCACGAAAGGCCTTTCTCTATTGGTTGGCACGGCGAAGGACATCGGATTAGTGCCAAACTTCGGATCGCGGCCAAAGGTCGGCACGACGAGCCGGCTCGCGTTGGTCATGGCAATGCCGATCATATCGTGCGGCAGTGCCATCATCGAATAGTAGGCTGACATACCGTAGTGGCGAGAATTGCGCACGCTGACCATGGCAACGCCGGACTTCTTGGCTTTGTCGATGGCGATCTCCATCGCCCGATGACCGACGACCATGCCCATGCCTTTGTCGCCGTCGATCAGTGCCGACGACGGGCTTTCGTTAACGATGCGGATATTGGGCTTGGGCGTCATCGATCCTTCTTTGAGCCATTGCACGTACCACGCACTAGGTTGAAAGCGGATGACGCCGTGGGTGTCGACGCCGCGCAGGTCGGAGGCGACCAATACCCTGGCGGCGATCTCTGCATCGGCGGCGGAGACGCCGAGCTTTTCAAAATTGCGGCTGACGAAGCGCGTAAGTTTTTTATGATCGACCCTGGTCATCCCTGTAGTATCGGTTGCCATGAAGTCCTCCGATTGAGTTATGGCTGCACAACTATCGTTGGACCGGTTTGCTGTCAAACTCCCTTGACGGTGTCTGGAGGTTTGCCTATCTTACGCTGGCCTTCGAGATTGACGGAGTGGTGGAGCAATGGAGTATTGGGCCGCACCGAAAGAGGAGTGCTAATGAGAAAAATCTTCGCAATATTGGTCGCGCTGCTGCTGACGCCGGTTTTTGCGTTGGCTCAGCCGCTGGAAAAAATTCGCGTCGCCCGCTCGTCAGACTCGGCGACGGAAGCGGCGCTCTGGTTCGCCAAGGATGCGGGCTTGTACGAGAAACACGGTCTGTCGGTCGAGCTGCTGCGCCTGTCCGGCAGCTCGCTGGTGGTCAGCACGATGCTCTCCGGCGAAATGCCTTTTAGCCAAATCGGCGCCGCTGCGGTGATCGACGCCAATCTCGCCGGCGGCGATTTGGTGATCATCACGACGCTAATCAAGAACTTCGTTTACTACATCTATAGCCGCCCCGAGATTCAGACTGTCGGCGATTTGAAAGGCAAAGCGATCGGCGTCACGCGCTACGGCGCCAATTCCGATTTTGCCGCGCGCTTCGCCGTCACCAAATTTGGCCTGCAGGCCGACAAAGACGTAACGTTCCTGCAGACCGGCGGGCCGGCCGAGAGCGTGGCGGCTTTGAATGGCAATCGCATTCAAGCTGTGCCGCTCACCGCGCCGGCAACTATTCGAGCGCGCCAATTGGGTCTGCGCGAGATTCTCGATGTCTCGAAGCTCGAAGCCAACTTTCCATTTAACGGCATGGTTGCCACGCGTAGCTATCTGCGGACGAATGCTCCCACTGTGCGCAAATTTCTCATGGCGCAGGCCGAAGGTGTGGCCCTCGCCAAACGTGATGCCAACTTTGCGAAGAAGGTAATGGCGAAATATTTTCGCAACGACGATAAGGAACTGCTAGAGGAGAGCTACAACTGGATCGTCAAGCAGAACTACACCTTGCCAAACTATCCAGCCTTGGCTGGGTTGAATACGATTCTGAAGGCCACCGAGGCACGCAACCCCAAGGCGAAAACCGCCAAGCCGGAAGATTTCGTCGATGCGCGCTTCGTGCAGGAGTTGGACAAGAGCGGGTTTTACAAGGAGTTGGAGTCAAGGTGAGCGATGGCGGTGATTTCGAATTAGTCGTCTTCTCGTTGTCGCGGGGAAACGCCAAAACTAGATGCCGGCCTGCGCCGGCATGACGTACAGTGGTTCAGTCAATTAAGTGGAGGCCTGCGAGATGCGTCGAGTCCATTCCAGTCTACCGCTATCGCTGTGCTTGCTGTCCCACTCGCTAGCGGCGTCAATTGCCAGTACCGCCGAACTCCCTGTCGTTCGCATCGCCCACGGCGCCTTCAGTGAGAAAGTCGCCGCTCTTTGGATCGGCGCCGAACAAGATCTTTTTCGCAAACATGGCGTCAATCTTGAGGTCATCAATATTCGCAGCGGAGCGCAGACGATGGCGGCGCTGGTCTCGGGCGACATTCAAATCGCCTACACCATTCCTGGTTCGGTAGTAAGCGCCGTCACCAGCGGCCTCGACGTCGCCTTCTTTGCCGGCATTGTCAATCGCGCCGATGGCGACTTCATTGGCAATCCGAGTATTCGCAACGCCGAAGACCTCAAAGGCAAACGCATCGGCGTGCAAAGCATCGGCGGCGGCGTCTGGTCCATGGCGATGATCATCGTGGGCCGAGTTTTGAAGGGTCGTCGACCGCCCAGATAACTGTGTGAGCATCAACAAGCAGCCTCACCCGTCGTACTCCTTGAATTCGTCGAGCGGAGCATCGAAGTCAGGAGCCATATGGTTCACTGTACCCCTTAAGCTACCGAGCTTTCGTTGTGCTCGCGTCGCCTCGGCAGGAACCAAGCGAGCAACCGGCTGGTTCTTTTCCGTAATTATGATTTCATCGCCGGGCTTAAGCTGGTGGATCAACTCTGAGAGTTTCGCTTTTGCCTCATCAATCGACACAGCATTCATGGTTGCCCCTCTTATTCGGCCGCTCATTTCGGATTCTGCGCCCTCAGCTACCACGCCTGACAATCAGCCAAACATTGATATATATCGTAGGCGCGTTCGGGGCGAATGGCGCCCAATTTCGCGCTCTCCATCACCTGGTCGCTCTCTTTCGATTGGCTCTTGATACCTTTTTTCTTGGCGGAATCTTACCCGCGCTCGATAGCGTGCGTTGTCCTTCCTGCGATAAAGCCGCGCCGTGAAGAGTGTTTGGCGCGCTTACCGCCAGGTGGGTTTTTCATCCGTCAGCAAAATTTGACATCCCTCCCGGTCCTGCGATATAGCTCCGACTCATAGAAGAAAAGGGCGTTTACAAATCCTATCCATTCCGGCGACTTCGGTACAGGAAATCAAAAACCGGCCGCGAACGTTCGTGTAAGCTGGCATGGATCGACTCATCGTCCCTTGCGTCCCCGTAACCGAGCCTGTCATTGACGATGCCCGCAGACTCATCGAAGCGTGGAGCAAATCATAGCCTGCATTTAATGAACAAATCGAAAACCTTTTGAAAGGACCTTTGATAGATGCGAGAGAGAATAACCTACTATAGCGACGGCCTAAAACTGTCCGGCATCCTTAGTACACCTGACAGTTCCGGAGCAAAACGTTTTCCTGGTGTCGTGCTTGTGCCAGGTTTCATGAGCACAGCGGATGCTTTCTTTCCTGGGTTCGCTGAAGAGTTGAAGGCAGGTGGCTTTGTATCCCTGACCATGGATTTCAGAGGATTCGGAGAGAGCGAAGGCGTGCGCGGCGAGGTCATTCCCTACCTGCAGATCTATGACGCCAGCAACGCCATATCCTACCTGCAGTCAAGACCAGAAGTGGACCCAAACAAAATCGCCATATTAGGGGTAAGTCTGGGAGGAGGAGAAGTCGCGTACATCGCAGCTCGAGACCGACGCGTAAAGGCGGTTGCCTCAATGGTCCTGGTCGGTGACGGCGTGCGAAGAATGCGAAAATTTCGAACCGAGGAACAGTGGCAAACTCTCATGCAAAAAGTCCAGGAGGACCGGATCAACCGGGCTGTGACCGGCAAGTCCAAAGAATTCCGCGGGTTTTTGAAGGAGGGAACTGATTCGGTACTAATCATGCCTCCTGATCTGACCTCTTCCTTGAAGGATGCTGAGCAGGTGGAAGACGAAAAAGGCAACAGCACAACTCTCGCAACCGTTGATGGGTGGCTGGCCTACAAGCCCGAAGAGATTATCGACAAGGTGTCTCCCACGCCAATTCTCTTCGTTCAGGCTGAGAAGGACGAGCTCGAGGCTGATGACGCCGATATTTTGTATCGCAAGGCTAAGGAACCGAAGAAGCTCTTCACTCTAAAAGACGGCGTGCACTTCGACGTGTATGGGAAGAGGACAAATGAAGCCATGAACCCGGTCCTTGAATGGTTCAAACAGCACCTTCAATGAATCAAATGAAGAAACCGATCAATCTACAAGTTTGACCGTTCAAACCTAACGAAAAGCGGCAACGAAAAAACGGGACAGCCTACGAATTCTTGAATCGCAGAATTCGTAGGTGATCCCGATGTAATCTCGAATCTCTTTTACCTTATCCCAAGATACTCGTTGTAGATTTTCATGTATCTGTCGTAGCTGCCGTCGGGGCGAACGACGTGCAGGCTGCCGCCCTCCAACACCTGATCGATATCTTTCGACGGACTCTTCACGCCTTTGCGCAATGGGATTTTTCCCGCAGCGGCCAACGCCCGTTGACCTTCGGCGGAAAGATAAAAGTCGATCAATAGCTGGGCAGCCGCCGGGTGTTGGGGGTTTTTCACCATGCCAACGCTGGCAATCGTCGCGAAGGTTTGCGGTGCCGCCACCCAATCCACCGGCGCGTCTTTGCGTTTCATCGCGTCGAGTTTGGAAACTTGCATGAAGCCGGTGAGGGCATACTCGCCGGCGGCCATCAAGTTGACCATGTGATTGAAGTCGCCGATTAAGCGCAAGTCCTGCTGAGCAAACTTCTTGAAGTAGGCTAGCCCTTGCTCTTCGCCGCGCAGCGATACCATACCGGTGAGCGGATAGGGCACGCCGCGGTTGATGGCCATTTGCCCTTTAATCTGTGCGCGCAGGTAGTCGTCGTAACTCTTTGGCACCGCGGCCTTTGACATCAGTCGCGGGTTGAAGCCGGTGACGAGCAAATCAGTCGTGATCCCAGACCAGAAACCGTCAGTGTCCCACGCTCCCTGAAATAGATTCTTAGCTTCCGGCGAGCGATAGGGTCCGACGACGCCTTGTTGTTTGAGATAGACGAGCGTGTCCGGGCTGTTGCCCAAGACGTCGGCCTGGACACCGCCGGCGCGAAACTCTTGCATGACGCGCGCGGTTTGGCGCGACGACGGCAAGGATATGTGGCGCAGGTTGATGCGCGGATATTTCTCTTTGAAGGCCTTGGCGAGGTGCGCGAAATCGGCCACCGACATGGTCGCGTAGAGATTAACTTCGCCTTCCTTCTCGGCCCTGGCGATGAGCTCTTGGCTTTGGGCGAAGCTGACGGTGGGAGCGATCGATAAGAACCATAGCAACAACGGGAGCCTAAATTTCATGACCGACCTCACGAAAGAAATACGGTGCGCACGGCGCACCCTGCGGAAATCCGATTTGGTTTTGCGCCTGATCTTATTTTTTGTTTACCTGCTCGATGAACCCGCTGGCTTGAATCTTCTGCACAATCGAATTGTCATAAAAGTCCTGCGGCTTCATCGTCTTCGCTTTAGGGCTCTTGGCGACGTCGAGCACGGCCTGGACTTCCGCCGCCGTCATCAGCGGCGTGGTCGGAAAGACATCGCGGTATTCGTCATAAACCGAATCGAGAATTTCGCGGTCATTAGTCTTTTGAAAGCGCGACAGCGCTTTCTGGGTTGTCTCTTTGTCCTTGCGAATCACCGCCATCGCTTCGATGTAGGCACGCAGGAACCGCGTCAGCGCTTCGTTCTTCTCCTTCATTACTTTGGGCGACGACAACATGCCGGTGAACAAGAAGGGAATCTTCAGATCGGTGATATTGACGAGCATCTTGGCGCCTCCGGCTTTGGCTTTAATCGACAGCGGCGCGGAGAGAATCCCGGCGGCGATGTTACCCACCAGCAGGGAGTTGAGCACGTTGTTGGTGTCTTGGGCGTACATGATTTTGACGTCTTTGTCGGGCTCGAGGTTGTTTTTCTTAAAGACAATCCGGCTGGCGTAGTCTGTCGACGCTGAGGGTTGTGTCGCGGCGAAGATTTTGCCTTTGAGATCCTGGATCGTTTTGATTTCCGGCCGGGCGTAAATTTGAAAAACAAACGTCGGCAAGCCGCTGGCGACATAGATCAAGTCCGCCCCTTCGAGCTTCGCGTCGATCCCCTGATTGCCGACAAAGCCTACTTCTTCGCCGCCGCCCACCATCGCTTGGACGGCTGACGTCGCTGCCAAGTATTTCAGATCGACGTTGACCCCGTGCTTTTTAAACAGTCCGGCATCGTCCGCGACCCAGATCGGCGCCATGACGCCGCCCAGGGCGTTGTACACGGCACGGAGCGAATGCTCCTGGGCGGCGAGATTCACGGTCGTTAAGATCGCCGAAAAAAAGTACGTCAACAGAGCGCAACCAACTCTTTTCGAACCGGTCATGACGAAGCTCCTTTGGCTTGGTGGCCGTACGTTAACAATGCTTGAGGGAAATTTCTAGGACAAATCACTCGGCGGCGGTCTAAATCCACGAATGGATGCCGGCCTCCACCGGCTGACCTAATGCAGCCAATCCAGCAGGGCGCTTTCGAGGTAGATAATAACCGTGATCACCACGAGCATCTGCAAGATGACCGGCGTGATCTCCTTGATCCACTGCACCGGCGTGTAGCGATCGTCGATATCGCGCTGAATAAAAGCGAAGGCGACCACCGATTGCGCCGAGCCAATGTGGGTCCAGCAGCCGCCCAAGGCGTAGCCGGCGATCTGGGCCATGGCGAATAGATGCAAGATCGCGATGTCCAAGTTCTCCAGAGCGCGCGAGGCGAAGTCGGCGACCACGTTGTTGTCGAGGATGGCCGAAAGAAACGTGCAACCCAAAAACTGCGCAAAGGCCACGTGGGCCGGGCCAAAGGTTTGCACGCCCTGATGAATCAGAGTCTGCAAGTGATCGAAGAAGCCGGCCTTAGTCAAGAGCGTGATCGAGAGAAACAGCGGGAACAAAAAATAGTACTCGGAAAATTCATGTTTGGCGTCGCGCAGAGCCAAGTTGCGCATGCGCGGCAGGTGAAAAATTCCCATCAACGCAACAGCGAATCCCGCGAAAGATGCCAAAAACAACGGCACGCTGTGATCGATGCCATGCCAAATAAGCATGCCGATGAACGGCACTAGGGCGAAGGCGCCGAACTTTTGCGCCACCTCGCGCCGTCGCGCCGTCGCGGCGATCTCGGCGTCCACCCCTTTCTCCGCGTCCAACGCCGCTTCATGTTCGCCTTCGTGCTCTAGCAGATAGTGGCGGTCCAAGGTTTCCGCCAGCTCGTCGCTGACGTAATAGCCGAGCAGTTTTTTGCGCAGCGCTTCGGGGACATCGGCGCGAATAAGCGCGATGCCGAGGGGTTCGCCTTCGCGCAGCGATTGGCGCACGAGATCGGCCCTATCGCCCAATTCGTTTTCGTGGTCCTCGACCAACTCCAACGTCGTCGAGACTTTGCCGTGGCGCTGCGCCTGTAAAAAGCGCACGTCTTCGGCATTGGCGTCAATGACGTCCATCTTGTCGAGCTCGATGCGCTCGCCGCTCAGCCGGCTGCGCAGCTGCCAAGCGATCACCAGATAGCAAGCGATGGCCGCCGGCGCGCAGTAGCGCAGGAAGAATGCGTTATCGATATGCGGATAAAGATTGGCCTTCATGATCAAGTTAGGCGGCTCGCCATAGGCCAGCCAGATGCCGCAGACCGTCGTGACCGTCGTGCAGACCATTACCGCGTAGCGCACCACTGAGATCGGCGCGGCGGCGAGCAGCATGATGATTACTAGCGTGCGGATGGTGAGCCCGATCATCGACACACCGTCGAGAATGCCTGAAGCGAAGGCCACCACGGCAGTAACGGACACCACGGTCGGCACCACCGCGCCGCGAAACTTACGCAACAAAAAGAACGTCAACCCCTCAAGCAGCCGCGTCTGGGCGATCACAGCGACGAAAAGTGTCAGGCCGAGAATAAACAGCATGGTATCGGCATGAACCAGGTCGTTGAGGCCGTGAAACGATAGCAAATTTTGCCGCGCCCAGACCCACCAGCCGTTTTTGGCGATGTCGACATGCCACGCGGACGTGCGCAAGCCGCAAAAGGTTGCGACGATGATGAGCAGCATGCCGTAAGTCAAAGCGTTTTTGTGAATCTGATATCGGAACGATCCGAAGAAGAATAAGCCAAGAATGGTGGCGAAGACTTCAGCGGCCAATAAAGAGGCCGGTAGAGCCGTCGATCGCCCAACCCACAAAAGAATCGCGGCGATCACGGCACAGGCGAGGACAAACCGGCCGCCGGGCAACATGATGACGGCGCCGCTGTCGCTGTGTTCAGTGCTCACGAAAAAATGATCTCCCTGACTTGCCCGTCACTGTACAGGGAGAAAAGGTTAATTCAACAAGAAATTTGCGAAATCAGGCATAGGCCGATGGGCTGGAACGTATGCGCTCAGCCGCCCTGGCAGGTTGGGCAGTTGATGCAGTTGGTGTCTACGAAAAACTCGCCGGCAACGTTGTTCGGATGGGCCATACGCGCGTTAGCCATGCTCGTGCTCCCAGGGTCAGCGAAACAACCCTTTTTGCTCCAGCCGGCGCACGATGCGATCGTCGATGAGGTCTTCGGCGCGCAGCGCGCGAATTTTTTCGTTGCTCTGGCCGAGCAGACGAATCGTGTTGCGCACGCCGTTGACGGTCGGATAGATCTTTCGTTCAAACAACGTTTTCACGTTCTCATAGCCGTCGGCGGTGTCTTCCGGTTTTGCCAAGCGCAGGCCTTTGGCGAGAATGCGCATCACGGCTGCTTTGTTAGTTGGGTCTTGGATGAACGCGATTGCCTCGACGATGCCGGTTAATAGTTTTTCCATTGCATCGGCGTTCTGATTCAAATAACTGCGCCGGGTAAAAACGGTGACGCCCTGATAGGGCACGCCCAGGTCGGGCAGATCGGCGAGCACGCGCGCACCCTGGCGCTTGAGGGGCGCGACCAGCGAATAGGCGGAGAGCTGCGTGGCATCGATCGTCCCATTGGTGATCGCCTGGGCGCGCACGGCGTCGTTGCCGATGACGCGTATCGTGATGTTGTCGCGTTTGACGTCGAGCTTCCAATGCTCCAGCGCAAGCATGGTGAATACCCAATTGCCGCCGCCGATGCTGGTGACGCCGATGGTCTTGCCCTTGAGATCAGCCGGTGAGTTGATATTCGGCGCCGCGATGATCACGCCGCTCAATTTGTTGATCAACCCCGCAACGAAAACTAAATCCAACCCGCCGGCCATGGCGCCAAGAATGGCTCCCGACGCCGATCCGGTGTTGACCTGCGAGTCGCCGTGGGCGATGGACGCCAGGGCAACCGGCGCACTGGGCATGTAGACCAGTTCGACGTCGAGGCCTTGTTTACGAAAGAAGCCTTGGTCGCGTGCCACCAAGAGCGCGCCTTCGCGCTCGCTCAGGGCAGCGTAGCTGATGACCATCTTATGCGGCGCCGAGGCAGCCGCAGCCGGCGTCAAGCAGGACGGATAGGAGAGCACGACGGCGATTAAGAAAAAGCGAGTAAAGTTCATTGTAAGCGGTTGACCGGTTTTGTGTCGGGTTCCGCCAGAGAATTGGTCAAATCATACTGAATCTAGCCCCGCGTCATGTCCGGGGTCAACACTTGACCCAGCCGCGATATTTCGACTAACGTCGCATAAAAATCAACCGCGCGAAATCGAGGAGCAAAACCATGTACGATCTACTACTCAAAGGCGGGCGGGTTTATGACGGGTCGGGGCTGCCGAGCTTCAATGCGGATGTCGGCATCGCTGATGGAAAGATCGTCGATATCGGCCGCTTGAACGGCGCCGCCAAGCGCACCCTCAACGTCGACGGCTTGGCGGTGGCGCCAGGCTTCATCGATCCGCACACCCACCTCGATGGCCAATTGTTCTGGGACCCCTACGGCACTTCTTGCTGCTATCACGGCGTGACTTCCGTGGTCGTCGGCAACTGCGGTTTGAGCCTGGCGCCGGCGAAACCGGAAGATCGCGAAGCGATGATCAAGAGCTTCGTGCGCGTCGAGGCGATCAGCCGCAATGTGCTCGAACAGGGCTTCGAATGGAAGTGGACCACGACGGAAGAATACATGAAAGCGCTGGGCCAGCGCTTGGGCATCAACGCCGCGGTCTTAGTCGGCCACATCGCGGTGCGCCACCACGTCATGGGCGAAGACGCCGTGGAACGCGAAGCGACAGCGGCAGAGATCGAAAAGATGCGCGCGCTGGTGCGCCAGGGCATGGCAGCCGGCGCGGTTGGTTTTTCGACCAACCAGAATCCGCGCCATATTCGTGAAGACAAAAAACCGGTGGCAAGCCGTCTAGCTTCCGACGAGGAGCTGGGTTCGTTGCTCGATGTGCTTGGTGACATGAACAGCGGTGTCGTGCAGCTCAGCGGCGGCGGTGCCGATGCACGCGGGCGCATCGCCTACGCCGCCAACATGGCGCGGCGCACCGGGCGGCCGGTGCTATGGCAGAGCATCAGCCACAGTTGGACCCGGCCGGACCACTGGCGCGGCATGTTGGAAGCGACCGGGAAAGTTTTTCAAGAAGAGGGCTTGCCGATTTACGCCATGACGCAAGCCAAGCCGTTTGAGATGCGTTACACGCTACTCGACGCGCAATGCTTCGACGAGTTTCCTACCTGGAAAGCGGCGATGTTTAGTCCGGTCGAAGCGCGCAAGCAGATGTTCGCCGATAAAGAATGCCGCAAGAAGCTGCGCGCCGAGGCCATCGAAGACAAGTCGGCGTCGGTCTTTCCGCGGCGCTGGGATGTGATCTACGTCGACCAGGCGAAACTCGATGAGAACAGAAAGTACGAGCACAAGACGATTGAGGAATTGGCCCGCGCGCAAAACAAAGACGGCCTCGACGCCTTTCTCGACTTGGCGCTGGAAGAAAATCTCGAAACCCGCTTCGTGCACATTACGACCCAGGGCGATCCCAACGCGGTCTGTGAGATTCTCAAACACCCTGCCGTGATGGTGGGCCAATCCGACGCCGGCGCGCACATGGGCTACGATGCGCGCTTTGGTTACTGCACGACGTTTCTCGGCCGCTGGGTGCGCGATCATAAAATCATGCCGCTGGAACAAGCGGTGGCGAAGTTGACCTTCCAAGTTGCGTCGCTGTTCGGCCTTGGCGACCGCGGTTTGTTGCGGCCGAAGTTCGCTGGCGATATCGTTGTCTTCGATCCTGTGACGATCAACACCTTGGAGCCTGAGTACGTGCAAGACCTGCCGGCTAACGAAACCCGCATGATTCAAAACGCCACCGGTATTCATTACACCGTCGTCAACGGCGCGGTGGCGATCGATCACGGTAAGCCGACCCAGGCGCACACGGGGAAGGTGTTGAGGCCGACGAGTTGGGCAGCATGACGGGTAGTCGGATGGGTCAATTTGCCGGGCGGTTTTGTTTGCTTGCTTCGCTGCTGTTTGTCTTTTGCAGCGATGGGTTCGCGCAGGCCAATTTCTACAACGGCAAAACAATCACCGTCGTGGTCGGCTCGGCGCCGGGCGGGCTCTATGACCTATGGGGCCGGCTGCTCGCGCGCACCATGGGCAAATATCTGCCGGGCAATCCGACCATGCTGGTGCAGAACATGCCGGGCGGCGGTTCGATCGTCGCGGCGAATTATCTTTACGGCATCGCCAAACCCGATGGTTTGACCATCGGCATGTTTCAAACCCATCTCTATTTGGAACAAATGGTCGGACGCTCCGAAGTCAAGTTCGACGTGCGCCGCTTCAACTGGCTGGGCTCTCAAGAGAAAGGCCAGATGATGCTCTACATCCGCGCCGACTCGCCGTACAAATCCATCGACGACATCATCAAAGCAAAAGAACCGCCCAAATGCGGCGGCTCGGGGACCGCGGACCAATCGGCGCTGCTGACGCGGCTGCTTGAAGAAACGGTCGGTGCCAAGTTCACCCGGGTGTTGGGTTACAAAGGCGGCGGTGAAGTCGATCTGGCGATGGAGCGCGGTGAAGTGGTTTGCCGCGCGACCAGAATCACCGTGCATTTCAGCCGCGAGCCGTTTCTCACCTGGGAAAAGAAGGGTTTTGACCGCCACTTGCTGCAAGCCGGCAAGAAGCGCGACGCGCGCCTGCCGGATGTGCCGACGATTTACGAGCTCATGGACAAGTACAAAGCCTCAGAAACCAGCCGCCGCGTCACGCAAATCTTCCTCGCTGGCGACGACCTCGGTCGCCCCATGGTCGCGCCGCCCGGCGTGCCCACTGAGCGCGTGAAGCTGCTGCGCGACGCCTATGCCAAAGCGCTCAAAGACCCCGACTTACTCACCGAGGTCGAAAAATCGCGGCTCGATATGGAACCGTCGACGGGCGAAGAGATTCAAAACGTGATTAAGGAACTGATGAATCAGAAACCGGAAGTGGTCGAGCGGGTGAAGCGGCTGTTGGAAAACTAGCTTGATTCGCTCCTGTCGCACAACGGCAGTCAAATTGCTGACGTGGAAAGAATATCATTTCCTATCCATTTGTACTCCCAACGTTTTACCGTTTAGAGCGCGTGATCTGCTAACCCAAGCTTTTCGCCAGCAAAGCGAACTTGTGAATGAGAAAATTCGCCTCTGGCCGTCGATATATCGACAACGCAACGGCACAACTCTTGCTTTTAGTCAGTGCAGGTTGAATTTCGTCGCCGCTTGCGCGTCTATCGTCTATGCTATGGCTCTCGCCCACCATGCTTCTCTAATGTTAGAGAGTAATCGTGGCATCCCTGATAGCCACCGCGCGCGTTTTCGCTAGGAACCTGCTTGCAAATTGGGTAGGCCTGCTTGCGGATGCTGTCGTCGCTTTCTTTCTGACGCCTTACATTATCAGCAGTTTGGGTTTGGTCGTATACGGCATCTGGAGCCTAATCAATACGCTCATCGGTTACTTTGGTTTAATCGACATGGGCATCCTTGGCAGCGTCGGCCGCTACATCAACTACTATCTCGCGCGAAACGACGACCGCCGGGTCGGCAAAGTTGTTTCAACCTCGCTGGTCTTTCGCGCTCGGCAAAACTCCAATCGACAACTTGTTGAGTTTTGGCGGTGATTTTTTCTTTGGCGCGAAAAGTTCCCACTGAAATCCATTCCTCCACGACCGAATCTGGGACCGTGAGATCGGGGTTGTACTGCTCGCGATAGAGCGGGTAGAAGCGCTCGGCGACGGGCCGCTCGAGCTTCAAAAGTTTTTCTACTAAACCGGCGCTGATCTCGCGCTGGTTCTGCAAAAACAAAATCGCATTGCGCAGGGCGCGCAGCATGCGCACGATTTCGTCGGGCTCTTTGTCGATCTTGCGCATTTCGCCGGGCGGCGGATTCCTATAGAGCTCGCCGAAATGGCCTTGGACCGGACACGATACGTTGGCGGCTAAGCTCGCGGGTGTTGGACGATCGCCCCATTGCTGGTAGCAGCCGCCGCCATAGAAATCGATCGCTGCTTTAAACGACGTGGTTGCCGCAGCGGCAAGGAAGGCAATGCGCCCGCCCATGCAGAAGCCGACAATGCCCAAGCGCGAAACATCGGCGCTGGCGCAGCTTTGAGAAAATTGATCGGCGCGTTGACATCGTTCAACACCTTGACGTCGCGGCGCGATGCCGACATCGCCGGCTTCGGCACAACGTCGAGCCATGTATTGGGTAGATTCCTTAACGCCGTGCTGATTCTGAATGACGATGATCGCCGGCGCCGGGCCGCTCGTATCAAGCTGCGCCAAGGACGTGCCCATCGGACTTTTATCCACCGTGACTTTTTGCTCGCTCCTAAAAAAAGTCTTGCAACTCCTTAGCTTCTTGGTGTCGACCTGTCAACGCGTATTGCTTGCTCACGCAGGCCTGTTAGAAATATACTCCGAAACTCATAGTCAGCCGGCCCACTAAAAGGACCCAAATTCCTATGGCTAGTTCCGCATCGCCAAGCTCATGGTGCGCGCGGCGCACTCGACGATTGGCACAAATGGTTTTTTCTCTCTGTTTAGCGATTTGTTTTGTCCTGGCTTATGCCGAACCCGCAACCAGTGCGGCCGCAAAGAAAAAAGCCGGACGAAACGCGAAGGCGGCGGTGGCTTCAGTCAAGGGAGAAGCAGACAACGGGAAAAAAAACCGGAAAACAGTAGACGAAGCGAAGAAGACCCCGCCTGCTCAGAAGGCCGCGGAACCGAGTCGCTCATTTAATATCCAGTTCCAAGAATTCAAATTGAAAAATGGCCTGCGCGTGATTCTTGCTGAAGACCACCACGCGCCGACCTATTCTATTTGTATGACCTACAATGTCGGTTCGCGCGATGAGCGGCCGGGCCGCACCGGCTTTGCCCATCTCTTCGAGCATATGTTGTTCCAGGGCTCGGAAAACGTCGGCAAAGGCGAGCACTTTATTCTCGTGCAAAATAACGGCGGCAGCGCCAACGGCACGACCAGCGCCGATCGCACCAACTATTTTCAAACCCTGCCGGCGAATCAACTGGAGCTGGGGATTTTTCTCGAAGCCGACCGCATGCGCGCCCCGGCGATCACCCAAGCGAATTTCGACAATCAACGGTTGACGGTGCAGGAGGAGCGGCGCCAAAGCTATGACAATCGCCCCTACGGCAAAACCTATGAAGCGGTGATCGACACTGCCTTCGATGCTTTTGGCTACAAACATTCGACCATCGGTTCGATGGAGGATTTGAACGCCGCGACGGTCGACGATGCCAAGGAGTTTTTTCGCACCTACTACGCGCCCAACAACGCGGTGCTGACGCTGGTCGGCAGTTTCGAAACCGAAGAGGCGCTCAGCTTGATCAAGAAGTATTTCGAAAAAATTCCTGGGCACGCGCCGCCGCCGGCGCCCGAGGTGTCCGAGCCGGTCCAGCAAGCCGAGCGGCGTAGAACCATCGAAGACAATTTCGCCCAAGCAGCGCGCCTCGATATTGTTTTCAAAACCCCGCAGGGGAACACTCCCGACTGGCATGCCCTCAGCGTGTTAGGCGAAGTGCTGTCGAGCGGCGCGTCGTCGCGTCTCTATCAAAAGTTTGTCAAAGAGAAGGAGCTTGCGGTCGATGTCTCGGCCGGTCCCGAAGAGCGGCGCGGACCGACGCTGTTTTGGTTTTCTGTCACGGCGCGCCCGGGAGTTGATCTAGGGATGCTCGAACAACTCATCTACGAAGAAATTGCGCGCGTGCAGACCGAGCCGGTGGCCGACTGGGAGCTTGCTAAAGTTCGCATGCAGCTGCGCCGCCAACGCGCCCAGCAACGCTACAGCACGCGCGCCAGAGCGAACTCGCTGGGCCATTACGCGGTTTTTTACAACGAACCACAGTTGATCAATACCGAATACGAGAAATACAACGCGGTCACCAAGGTCGATATGCAACGTGTGGCGCGGACCTATTTTCAAGAGTCGAATCGGACTGTGGTGACGACATTGCCGAAGAGCGCTAAAGCGGGGGAGCGGTGAGGATGAAACCGATGACCTTAATCTTGAGTCGGGTTTACCCCCCTTTGAAAAAGGGGAGGGGGGATTTTCTTCACACGCAGGGCAGACAAATCCCCCTCAGTCCCCCGCTTTCAAAGAGACTGTGTCGCAATTGTCATTCTGAGCCAAAGGCGAAGAATCTGCTGCATGCAACTGCGCGGAAAAGCAGATCCTTCGCTTACGCTCAGGATGACGAACCCGGGAATTTTGCGCATTGCGACACAGTTTCAAAGGGGGAAGGTCGGAAGCGATCACGAGCAGCGGTTTTTAGAAAACAAGTTGGATTATTGTTGCTAGCGTTTGCGATTCTATCCGGCAATGTGATCTCTGCCCAAGAAACCCTCGAAACACCGACGAGCAAAGTCGAACGCAAAAATCGCGCACCGGTATCGCGCGAAATCCTCCGGGTAAAATTGCCCAAGCCCCAGGAGTCGCGACTGAAAAATGGTCTTACCGTGCTGATCTTAGAGGATCATCGCGCGCCGTTTGTCACGATGCAGCTTAGTATCCGCGGCGCCGGCGCGCTGTTCGAGCCTGCCAATCGCGTTGGCCTGACCAGAGCCACAGCGCAGATGCTGCACGAGGGAACCCCGACCAAAAACAGTTTGCAAATCGCCGAAGCGATCGATCGTCTCGGCGCCTCCGTCAGCGCCGGCTCGGGTTTTGGCTCCTCTGAAACGGTCTTGAGCGCGTCGGGGCTGAGTAACAATCTCGATGCCTGGTTTGGCATCGCCGCGGATATCTTGCTGCAACCGAGTTTTCCCAACGAAGAATTAGAAAAATACAAACAGCGCGAACACGTACAGCTGCGTCAGCAGCGCACCAACGCCAACTTTCTCACCAGCGAGCGCTTCAACCGCGCGGTCTACGGCGATCACCCGGCGGCCAACGTGGCGCCGACGGCGCAATCCATCGATGCGCTGACGCGCGATGCGCTTACGCAGTGGCATCGGGAGCGCTACGCGCCGCAAAACGCTATTCTGGGCGTCGCCGGCGATGTGCGCGCCAAGGAACTATTGCCCAAGCTGGAAAAATGGCTGGCTCCTTGGAAGCGCACGGAGCTAACCACGCCATTGCCGCAAAATCCCGAACCGCTGCGCGCGCGCAAAGTCTATCTTGTCGACCGGCCCAACTCGGTGCAGACCACGGTCGCGCTGGGCAACATTGCCATCGACCGGCGCAGCCCCGATTACATCCCGATGCTGGTGATGAATCAGATCGTCGGCGGCGGCGCCACTGGGCGTTTGTTTCTCAACCTGCGCGAAGAAAAGGGCTACACCTATGGGGTCTATAGCGATTTTTCGGCGCTGCGCTATCCCGGCCCGTGGCGCGCCGGCGGCAACATGCGCACCGAGGTGACCGCGGACGCATTGGCCGAGTTTTACAATGAGATCCGCCGGATTCGCGATGAAAAAGTTCCGGCGGATGAGCTGGAAGCGAGCAAACGGTCGATCGCAGCGCGTTTCGCTTTGTCGCTGGAACAGCCGGCGACTGTGTTGGGCTTGGCTTTGCTGCGCAAGCAATACGGCTTTGCGCCTGACTATTGGGATACCTACCCGAGTAAGATCTTGGCGGTGAGAGCCGAAGACGTGCAGCGGGTGGCGCGCAAGTATCTTCACCCCGATGCCATGCAGTTGGTGGCCGTCGGCGACGCCGGAAAAATCAAAGCTGTCCTGGAAAAATACGGTCGAGTTGAGTTATTCGATAGCGACGGGCGCGCGCTCGGCGGGCCGGCGAGTTGAGCCAATTGCACAGGGAAGGGAAAGCTTTCGATGGCTGCCGATTCAAATACAACAACAGAGAAACCGGGCGCATTGGACAACCTGCGTGTGCTCGACCTCACGAGCCGGCAGGGTGGCTATTGCGGTCTGCTGCTCGCCAATCTCGGCGCCGACGTGATTCTCATGGAACCGCCGAGCGGCGACGCGATGCGCCAGCAAGGGCCGTTCAAAGGCGACACGCCGCACGCCGACGGCAGCTTGTCGTTCGCGGCGTATCACACCAACAAGCGCGGCGTCGTGCTCGATCTCGATAGCGATGCGGGGCGGCAATCGCTGCGTGAACTCGTGCGCAACGCCGATATCCTGATTGAAGACAAGCCGGTCGGGTTTCTCGACAAGCTTGGTTTAGGATATGGGGCCCTCAAAGCCATCAATCCAGCGCTGGTCATGACTTCGATCACCGGCTTCGGCCAGTCGGGCCCTTACCGCGATTTCAAGACTGCGACCATCGTCAGCTTTGCCATGGGCGGTTTGATGAATCTCTGCGGCCATCCAGGGCGTGCGCCTCTGATGGGGCCCAGCGACGTGGCGCCCCATTTGGGTTCGGTGCACGCGGCGTTTGCGACGCTCATTGCGTTGTTCAACCGGCGCATGACCGGTCAAGGCGATCACATCGACGCGTCGCTGCAAGACGTGCTGGTGGCCGATCCGTTTTTGCGCATCATGACGCGCTACAGTGTCGCCGGTGAAATACCCGAGCGCACCGGCCATAGTCAGGGCACTACCGTGGCGGAAACTTACAAGTGCAAAGACGGCTACGCGCGCATCTTCGTCAATCAAGCGGATCATTGGCGGCGTTTTGTCGAATGGCTTGGCAGTCCCGCCGAGCTTACCGATCCGGCGCTGGAAACCGTCACAAAGCGTTTCCCACTGCGGCCCACCATCGACAAATTGGTCGAAGCGCGCACGGTCGATTACACGGCGAAGGGTTTTTTCGAAGAGTTCCAAGGCAAGCGATTAGCTGCCGCGCCGATCAATTCGCCAAGCCAATTTCTCAACGACGAGCAGACGCAGCATCGGCAATACATCACCGAAGTTGAGCACAGTTATTTGGGCCGGCATCGCTTTACCGGCGACCCCTACAAGTTCTCAGCAAGTCCCTATCGCATTGGCCGTGGCGCGCCGCGATTGGGCGAACATCAAGCCTTGGTCAATGGCGCACTGTCAAAGCCGTCGCAGTGGCAAAACAAAAGCAGTGTCATGGAAGCGCAACTATTTTCCAGTGTGCGCGTGATCAGTTTTCCCACCGGCATCGTCGGACCGGCGTTGGCGAGCTTTCTCGCCGACCACGGCGCCGAAGTTATAGCCATCGAAGCGAGCCGCGGTTTGCGCAGCCCGCAGCGCGGTCAGCGTTGGCAAGTGGCGTCGGATTTGGAAAGCAATCACAGCAAGAGACGCATTGTCATCAACATGAAAAACCCCGACGGCGTGGCGCTGACCAAGCAATTGATCGCCAAGTCCGATGTCGTGGCGGAAAACTATAGCGCGCGGGTCATGGCGAGTTGGGGCTTGGACTATCCGCGCATAAAAGAGATTCGCAGCGACATCATCATGGCGAGTCTGCAAGCGTTTGGCCAAACCGGGCCGCGCCGCGATTTCGTCAGCTTTGGACCGATTCTCATGGCTTTCTCAGGCATGACTTACTTGTGGCGCGATCCGGCGATGGAGCGGCCGGGCGCCGGCTGTCAAACCGCATTTCCGGATTTTATCGCGCCTTCCTACGGCGCATTGGCGATTCTCGCCGCGCTGCATCACCGGGCGCGCACCGGGGAAGGGCAGTACATTGACATTTCGCAAGCGGAAACTGCGGCGTCGATGATCGGTCCGGCGTATCTCGATTATTTTATCAACGGCCGCGAGCCCCAGCCGGCGGGCAACGTGGTTTCCTACGCGGTGCCCCATGGCGCCTACCGTTGCAAAGGCGACGACCGTTGGTGTGCGATTGCCGTCGAGACTCAAGACGAGTGGCTCAGGTTTTGTGAGGCGACAGGCCACAAAGAGTGGGCGAGCGATGCGCGCTTCGCCGACCTGGAGGCGCGGGTGGCGAATCGAGAAGCGTTGGACGGACTCGTTGAATCGTGGACCAGCAAGCAGACGGCCCATCAGGTCATGATCGTTTTGCAGCGCGATGGCATCGCCGCCGGCGTAGTGCAAACCGCTGAGGATCTCTACCGCGATCCGCACTTGCGCGAGCGCGGTTTTTGCCGCGAGGTTTTTCACAAAGCGGTTGGTTGGGTGACCCGTGCCGGCGCGCCGGTGCGGATGACGGAATCGAAATTCTCAGGGGACGGCATCGCGCATAGCGCGGGAGATGATAATGAAGCGGTGTTCGGCGAATTGTTGGGCTTGTCCAGTGCGCAGGTAAAGGAGCTGGTCGAGCGTGAGGTTTTGCGTTAACGCGTGTCGAATTCCACTGCTTCCCGCGGTGACCCATAGGAGACATTTATGCTCCAAGGCTATAAGCTCTTCGACGCCGATGCCCACGCGATGATGAGCCCGCGGATGTGGGAAACACTGCCGCAAGAGTACTCAGTGCGCCGGCCGCGGGCGACGCGCGTCCATGATGTCGCCGACATGAACCGTTGGACCAACGGCTGGCTGGTCGAAGGGCAAATCATTCCGCACGCTCTGGGACCTAGCAGCCAGCCCGGCAACGAACCGGCGCGCGTGCTCGAAGAGTTTGGCGCGCAGACGCACACGCCGGAGTTTCCACTGAGCAGCTTCGATTTATCCGATCCGCACGCGCGCATTCGCGGCATGGACTTCATGGGCGTCGATCATCAGATGCTGTATCCCACGACGCTCTATGCGCGCATGACGCAGGATCCGGGATTCGAAGCCGCGCTCATGCGCTCGTACAATCGTTACGTGGGCAAACAATGCGCCGCGGCGCCGAAACGGCTCAAGTGGGCGGGGCTCTTGCCGCTGCGCGATGCCAGGCAGGGATGCGAGGCCGTCACCGAAATGAAAAAACTTGGCGCCACGGCAGCCGTGGTTTACGGCACCGCGGGCGACAAGTTGTTGTGCCATCCGAGTTTTGCGCCGGTGTGGGATGAGCTGCATCGCTCCGGTCTGCCGCTCTGCGTCCACATGGGCATGAGCTATCCGCCGTTCGCCGATGTTTGCAACGGACTGCTCGCCGCCCATGGCATCGGCATGAGTCTGCCCGCCATGATGGCGTTTGTCGCCATTGTCGGCCAGGGCATGCTCGACCGTTATCCCAATTTGAAGGTCGGCTTTCTTGAGTTCGGCGCCGAGTGGATTCTCTACATGGTGCCGCGCCTGGATCACTACCTGCCCATCGACCGCAGCCAGATGCCAATCAAGACCGAGGTGCCCCAGCGTACCATTGAAGACTACGTAAAATCGGGACGGATCTTTCTTGCCGGCGAAGCCGACGACAAGATGCTATCGCAGGAGATTGAGCTGCTCGGCGAAGACCAGTTGCTCTATTCCTCTGACTTGCCGCACGGCGAAGGGCGCCACAACGCCGCTAAAGAAATCATCGCGCGCACCGACATCACCGACACGCAAAAGCGCAAGATTCTCTACGACAACGCGGTCAGGTTTTTTGGCGCGCCGTGAAAAAACTTGCCAACAACAACGGCGCGAATCATTCTCCTCTTGATCGCGCCGTCGTCGATCAAAATATCCGGAAAGCGGAACGGCACTTAGCGAAAGCCGATCCGATCATGAAGCGTTTGATCGCCCAGCATGGCCACTGCCCGCTGGCCGAGCGCGAGTTTCAACCGTTTCACATGCTGGCCAACTCGATCATCAGCCAGCAGCTTTCCACCAAGGCAGCAGCGACGATCAAACAGCGGGTCGGTGCCTTGGTCGGCGTGCCGTTTCAGACCAAGCTCATTCTCTCCCGCTCTCCGGAAGATTTGCGCGGCGCCGGATTGTCGCAGGCCAAGGCCCGCTACATCCGCGAGCTGGCCGCGCGCGTCGATGACGGACGATTGACCTTCGATCAGCTGATCACGCTGGAAGACGAAGCGGTTATCGGGAAACTTGTCGAAGCGCCCGGCATCGGCCGCTGGACCGCCGAGATGTTTTTGCTTTTCGGCTTGAAGCGCATGGACGTGCTCGCTGTGGCCGACGTGGGACTGCAGCGCGCCGCGCGCAATCTTTACGGCAAGAAACGGAGGTCGGCGACACTCCTGCCACGCGTCGCCGAAGCGTGGCGGCCCTATCGCTCGATTGCGTCGTGGTATTTGTGGCGGTCGTTGGGAGGTTAACGAATAATTTCACAGGGATCTGGGTGATCCCGGAATTTGCGCACCGCGCCACACCGCCACAATCCACACGATGTCGCCTTGGATGCGATAGAAAAATCGATACGGAGAAACGATCACCTCACGGTGGGGCAATTCAGGAAACTCGGGTATACGCCGTCCAGATCGCGGAAACCGTTCAAGTCTCTTTAGAGTTTGCCGCGCCTTTGCGTCCTTTGCGTCTTTGCGCGAGTCATCTCTTTTCTTATTCGTACAGCTTCTTGATGAAGCCGCTGTCTTCAATCTCTTTGACGATGCTACTATCGATGAAAGACTTCGGATCGGCGCTGCGCGCTTTCGGATTGTCCCGCGACATGAACTCCAAAACGCTCGCGACCCCTTTAAGCGCCGGATACGGCGCGTTTTCGAAATAGCCGGACGAGTAGAGCGTGTGCGAGCGCTCGAGATATTTCACTTGCGCCGGTCCAGTGCGTAGTTTCTTTTTCATGACTTCGACGGCGTCAACCCGGTTCTTCTTAAAGTAAGCCATGCCCTCGATGTAAGACTTCATAAAGCGGATCGTGACGTCGCGATTGTTGCGCACATAGGCGCGCGTCGCGTCGATCATCGAGTGCAGATAGTAAATATCCATGTCGGCGAGGTCGGCGAGCACGCGGTAGCCTAGGTCTTCGGCGATGAAAAACGTCGGCTCGGTCAGCACCGCCGCGTCGATGGCGTTTTTCTCCAGAGCCGCCATCATGGCCGGCGACGCGTTCAATTGCAGGGTCTGAATATCATTGGGGCTCATGCCCCATTGGCGCAGCATGAGCAGCAAGACCATGTGCGATGACGCACCCAAGCGCGTGACGCCGACCCGCTTGCCGCGCAGATCTTCCGGGCGGCGGATGTCGCCGCGCGCCATGACGCGCTGCACACCTTTGTTGACGATGGAGCCGATGAAAACCACATCGGCGCCGCTCAACCCAGCGTTGATCACCGCGCCGCCGCCGGCGGTGATGAACTGCACGTCGCCGGCAATCAGCGCGCTGACGCCGCCAGCGGACGCGCCGGCGAGCACGATCACTTCCGGATCGATGCCGTGCTTTTTGAAGAACCCTCGTTCTTCAGCGATCCAGATTGCGGCGTTGATCGGCGTGTAGGAGCTGAGGCCGATGCGCAGGCGGTCGGGGGCGGAGGCGGCAAACGTGCCGCTGGCGAGCATGTTAAGAATTGCGGTGACTGTAATGAATTTAGTAATCATGTCATCAAGCCTCTGTCGTTGAGTGAAGCTAGAACAGTTCCCTCGCCCCCTGAGAGAGGGTTAGGGTGAGGGCACATGCGAAGTGTGACAGGATCATGCCACAACGCGCCCTCACCTCAATCCTCTCCCAGAGGGAGAGGAGGTAAGATCGTCGCTCGGTAATCAGTCGTTTCGAAGTTTAATGGGCTTCCAATCGATTCGGAATAACGTTAAACGCCAAATATCTCGCGAAACTCCTTGGCATACTGGTCGATATTGAGTGCGACTTCTATCGGGATACGCCGAATCTTCAACTTAGCGACCAGCGGTGTCACGTCACGCCGGGACGGCACCAGGCTTCTCCTTAATCGTTGAAGAGCGAATTCTTCACCAAATGAACTTGCGTAGATACCAGCCTAAGCTAGCGATGATAATGGCCAAAGCAAGGATACCCGTGAATACGACAGCGGCGCCATCAGGATCCAGATCCTTCTTCTTTCGGAAAGGAGCGATGTACCTGAGGACTAGGTACCCCAATCCTTTGACCAAGCCCTCAAAAACCAACCATGGCAAGAATTCAACAATTGATTGCACTATCTAGAATTATCCGCTGCGCGAAAGACGCTTCTACTTCCGATCCTCCGGTTTCACATACTTCACGGTGCCGCCGCCTTTTTGCGAGTGCAGGTAGCCTTCGACGTCGCTCAGCGGGTTGGTGTAGTAGCGCATTCGGTGTTGGACCAAGTCGTCGGATTGGAGTGCGAGATCGAAGGGCAAATCTCTTTGTAGGTAAGCGGCGATCTTGGCACTTTCTAGTGTGACCGGGTTGCGCGTGCCGAGCTCTTTCGCCAGCGTGTCGACGTAGCTGTCCAATTCTTTTTCGGGAACCACTTGCGAGACCAAGCCGATGCGCTCGGCTTCGATGCCGGTCAAATTTCTCCCGGTGAGCGAGATGAAGAACGCTTTTTTGAACGGAATCGCGCCGTGAAATAGCGACGGGGTGGCGGTGGCGCCGTAGCTGCCGCGGATCACTTCGGGCATGCCGAACATGGCGTTCTCGGCGCTGATCACTAGTTCGTGGCCGTTTATCAGAGCAAGCCCGCCACCCAAGCACCAGCCTCTAACTTTGGCAACTGTTACCTGCGGCATGCGGCGCATGATGTCGACGATCTCGGCGACGCCGGAGAGCTCGCGGTTGCGCCGGCGGTTGTTTTGGTTGCGCATATCGTAGAGATCGCGACCTGACGAGTAAGAGTCGCCGGCGCCGGTGGTGACGACGCATTTGATGTTCTCATTGCCGGCGATTTCGCGCAGCGAGCTGGCGACTTCTGCTAGTAGGGCGATGCTGAGTGCATTTTTTTTCTCTGGACGGCTGAGCGTCAGCGATGCTACGCCCGTCTTTTCGTCGATATCTACTTTGATGAATTTGGTTTGTGCCATGATTTTCTCCTTGGAAAGTATTTTTTAAATTTTTCGGTTATTCAGGTCGTTCAAAAGGTCCCGAGAGCTCAAGAGGGTTTCAACACAAGACAATGTCACCCCTATATCCCCTTTTCAAAGGCGGAAAGATGCAGGTTGACTCCGAGTTCCCCTCTTTGGAAAAGAGGGGTTAGGGGAGATTTCCGGGGTGCCGGTGGAGAGGCTCATGATTTTTCACATCCTCAGATAGATCAAAAGCATTTTCTTGCACGCGGGCCAATCCCCCCTCACCCGCTTTTTCAAAGGGGGGAACCCGGATCAACTTACGCTGCATCACTCTTTATCTGTCGATCAGGCCAACGACAAGCGGTAGAACGCTTTGGCGTTGTCGGCGAGAATGTTTTGCTTGGTCTTGTCGGAAATATCCTTGCGGTTAACCACCTGTGCGACGCTGTGTGGCCACTCCATGTCCCAGTGGGGATAATCGGACGCGTACATCATGCACTTGTCGCCAAATTGCTCGATCACCAGCGGTAACGCTGATTCTTCGCCTTCGCAGGTGAAATAGCAGCGGCCGGCTTTGATGTATTCGCTCGGCAGCATCTTGAGCGGTGTCTCGGATTTTCTGATTAGATATTTCTCGTCGAAGCACTCCATCCAGTACGGCAAGAAGCCGACGCCGGCTTCGAGGAATCCCACTTTTAAATTGGGAAAACGGTCGAGGACACCGCCGGCGATAATCGCGATGACCGAAAGCATTTGCTCGAATGGATGTGAGGTCATGTGCACGCCGATGTACTTGTGAAAGCGCGTGTTGCCGACGGCAACCTGCGCGGCGGCGTGAAAGCCAATCGGCACGCCCAGCTCCTGCGCTTCAGCGTAGATGGGATCGAATTGCGGTTGGCCCAAGTCCAAACCTTGCTGCACGTAGGTGGGCATCATCACACCAACCGCGCCCTTCTCAGTCACGGCGCGGCGGATTTCTTTGACGGATTCTGAAACGACTTGCGGTGCGATCACAGCTGCATACTTCACGCGATTGCCGCTCGTCTTGCAGAAATCATAGGCCCAGTCGTTATAAGCGGTCGCCAGCGCAGGCGCGAGATCGAGCTCGCGCACAAGCCCGATGGCCAGCGCAAAGCTCGGATAGGCGACGGCGTCGCCGATCTTCTCAACGTCCAGGTCTTTGCAATACTCTTCAGGATTTTTCGGATTACGCCCGGTGGTGCCGTTCAAAAAAATGTCCCAGCCAAAGGACGGAAAATAGGGGCCGCTGCGCGCGCGAAATTTCTCTGGCAGATAGGTTTTATAGGCGCCGCCGTCCAAGTGATGGGCGTCCGCGTCGATGATGGTGAAAGCGTGATTCACGACAAATTCTGGTGTCTGGCGTTTAGGGTCTAGCGTCTAGCGTTGTTGGGAGAGAACACTAGACCCCAGACGCTAGACGCCAAACGATTCTAGTCTTGCAACCCGTGCCGCTGGGCGATCTTCAAGAAGATAGAGCCCACGACGACGGTTCCGATCGCAATCACGAGGCTAAACGCAGCGAGCTGGCCGACGTGGCCGTTATCCCACAGTTCCCAAATGGTCACGGCGACAACCTGTGAGCCGGGGGAGTAGAGCAATAGCGCAATGGAAAGCTCCCGGAAGGTGATCAGGAAAATATAGATCCAGCCGGCGAGTAGCGCGGGCATGATCAGCGGCACAACGACGTGACGCACCATCTGAAACCAACTGGCGCCGCTGGCCATGGCGCCCTCTTCGAGTTCTTTGTGCAGGCTCAACAGCGCGGAGTGGCTGAAGCGAATGCCATAGGGCACGTAGCGCGCGATGAAGGCCAGCACCAATATCCAGATGGTGCCGTACACCGGCACCGGCAGCAGGAGATACATCTTCAAGATCGCAATGCCCATCACGATGCCGGGGAACACTAGAGGCAACATCGCCATTTGGTCGAGAATCCAGCGCGCCTTGATGGACGCGCGCACCACCAGCCAGGCGGCGAAGAACGTGATCGCGACGGCGATAGTGGCCGAAGAGATGCTCACCGTGACGCTGTTCATGATCGAGCGGATAATGCCTCTGTCGTTGAAGGCGGAGAAGTAATTGTCCAAGGTCAGAAGCTGCAACGCCTTGGCTGAGGGCGGCTGCGCGAAGGGGAGAAACGACGACCAGGCAATCGCAGCGATGGGCAGGAACTGCAAGAGCGGCAGCACCAACATGAGCAGCCCGCCGACCCAGCGCCATTTACCGAGCGCGACGCGGTGCGGGCGATAGTTTTTGCCGCTGATGGTGGTGAACTTATAGGTCTTGCTGGTGATGCGGTAGTAGGGAATCAAACCGAGGGCGACCAACACGATCAATATGATGGAGTAGGCGCTGGCTTCGCCGTATTTGGGAATCAAGCCGCCTTTGATTTGCAGATATATCTTCGTGGTCAAAACCTCGACGCCGGCGGGAATGCCGATCAGCGCGGGAATTTCAAAAGCTTCCAATGACCGGATGAAAGTCAGGATCAACACCGCCAGCACGCTGGGCACGGCCAAGGGAAAGGTGACGCGGCGAAAAACTTGCCAACCCGTGCTACCCGCCGTTGTGGCGGCTTCCTCGAGCGCCGGGTCCATCGAGCGGAACGGGGTGGACATCAGCAAAAATACGATCGGTATCCAGAGAAAGCTCTCGACGAGAATCATGCCGCCCATGGTGAAGATGTTGAAGATCGGTTGACCGATCAAGGCGTTGCCGAAAGAGTTGAGGATGCCCGCTTTCGGACCCAGCAGCATGATCCAGCCAACAACTTTGATGATGCCCGGAACGGCAAATGAAATGTACGCGCAAGCGTAGGCTACCTTGCGAAAGGGCGCGTCGCTGCGCTCGGCAAGCCAGGCCAGCGTCGTGCCATAGACCAAGGCAAGGCCAGCGCTGCCAACGGAAAAAACCATCGAGTTCCAAAGCAGTATCTTTACGTCGCCCAGCGAGTCGATGATGTTCGCGAAGTGCTGAATGGTAAAAGCGCCCGCTTGAAGGCCGCGGTCGGTAACAAGACTCGTGTGGAGAATGAAGAAGAACGGCGGTAAGACGAGGTAGGCCAAGACGATGGTTGTAAAGACAAACAACATATTAGCTGGATTGCGCATCATCATGGTCAACATGGTATTGCCCTCACGATTGGGGTTTTTGTTCCTGATTATATATCAAAACCGGCCTGGGTAAGTCGAGGCAAGTAAGGAGTGAGGGAGTGAGGGGACTCCTCACTTTTTCACGCCCACGGTCCAATAAACGGCTCACCATTATAAGTATCCGACAGAGGTTCGAGCATTTCCGGCCAATTTTTTGGATCGACCTTGCGGCGCAGTTCTTTCGGTCGCGGTTTACCGTCCCAGCCGACCTGCTCCATATAATAGTAAAGCTCCAGGCAATGGCCGTCGGGGTCAAAGGCGTAGGCGGCATAGTCGATGCCTGGGTGCAGCTCTGGCGGGATAATATCGGTCTCGACGCGCACGCCGTTGTCGCGCAGGAACTTCACTCCGTCCTTGAGCTGTTGGTAGTTCGCGAGCTGCAGGCCGAAGGACATATTCGATGTCTGTTCGCTCAGCCCCAATTTCTTGCGCCATGACTTGGGAAACAGGCTTAGCGAATGGTGCTCGTTGTCACAGCGGAAAAAGCCGCAGCGCTCGCCCTGCCATTCGACCTCTTCGGTGAGCGTAAAACCCATCACTTCGGTATGCCAGCGCTTTAGCTGCTCGTAATCGTCGACGAACAGGTTCACCGGCCCAACTTTGGTGATCTTGAAGGGCTGCGGCAAGAGCAAGCCGTCGACATCATACTTTAGCGGCATGTCGTGCATCCAACGCCGGCCGTCAAGGATGTTGATGCCGTTCTTGAGATCGCGGTTGACGAGTTCGTATTCCGGCAGCTGGGGCTCCGTCGGCGCGACCTGGGTACCGTGGCGCATCGCCACCGGGCGGGCGTAGCCATTCCAACTGATCTGCTCGATGCCGTAATAAAGCTCGAAGACTTGATCGGCCGGGTCCCACACGTAAAGGTGGTACTGCGCACCGCCGCCGCCGGCGCGCCCTTCACGGATCACCTCGACGCCGATGTCGTGGAAATATTTGGTCGCGTCGGCCATTTCGGTGATGCTTTGTACCTGCCAAGTGATCTGGTTGATGTCGTTCTCCTCGCGGAAATGCTTGGCCTTGGCGCCGACGTACTCGCGCTCGTTGAAGCGTTTCTTATCGAATAGAGCAAAGGAATGATGGTCGCCGGCGTGGCGGCCGAAATAGCCCGCGCCGGCCGGCTCGGTGACAAAAAAGCCTAACAGGTCGAAATAGAAACGCCGGCTCGCTTCGAGGTCCGAGGCGTTGAAGCCAAAGTGGCCCAAGCGGCGAATTTTAAACGGCCGGTCCCAGGCGACGCCGCCGACGTTGTACTTTTTCCCCATGTTCGTTTCCTCCTGCCCAACTGCGGATACCATAGCGCCCAGCGTCGTCGCAAGACAAGGAATCGTTCACCACGAAGACGCGAAGGACACGAAGTTCGGAGGGAAGTTTGTCAAACAACTGTACCCCGTCGTTCCGAGGCCTTTGGGTGGTCGAGCCCGTAGGGGCGCGATTCATCGCGCCCGCTCCGCTCCTCGCTGGCACTCGGAATGGCATATGTCAAATCTCATATCTCAGAATATCTCAGCATTGGCGTGGCAAGCGAACCTATACTATGAAAATCTGAGATTTGAAATCTGAGATTCCGAGCGCCAGCGAGGACCCGGTTGTATTTTTTCGCCCGCGGTTGTAATCGATTCTCAACCTAAACTGAAGGAACGAAACATGGCACAAGCGACACAAAACTGGGACTACGAAGCGGATCTGATCATCATCGGCTCGGGACCGGCCGGGATGTCCGCGGCGATCAAAGCCGTGGATGAAGGCGCTTCGGTGATCGTCGTTGAAGCGAACTATGACATCGGCGGCCACGCGATCATCAGCGGAGGTCACATGGCGCTCGGCGGCGGCACCAGCGCGCAGAAGAAATACAACATCCCCGACTCGCCGGACACCGTGTTTGCCGACTTGACCGATTGGTCGGTGGTCCAGCCCAATGGCACGCCAGACTTTCGCTACAACGACCGCGCGCTGATGCGCGCCTTTGCCGATCATTGTGCCATTGCTTTTGAGTTCTTGTTGGAGAACGGCGTGGAGTTCGTGGACAAGGCGCCGGACAACCAGGGCGCTTCGACGCTTGGCAATTCCGCGCTACGGGAAAATCATGCGATCTGGACCAAAGGGGCTGGCCTGGAGAGTCCCAATGCCGCTAATGGCACGGCCGTCATGCGGCCGCTGGAGGCGAGCGCGCGCAAAAAAGGCGTGCGCTTTTTGTTGAACTATTGGATGACCGAGATCGTGCGTGAGCCATCGATGGATGGCTGGCCGGGTCACGTGATCGGCATTAACGCCAAGTACAACCCACGTATTATGCCGGGACAGAGCGAGCCGCTGAAGAGTTTTCGCTCCGAAGGCAATATCGATAATACGAAGCCAATAGTCGCATTGCGCGCCCGCAAGGCGGTCATGATCGCCACTGGTGGCAGCACGAGTCATTTAGAATTTCGCCGCATGTTCGACCCGCGTTTGACCGCCGAGGTGCAGGTCGGCGGCGAACCCTACAGCTATCAAGACGCCAGCGGTGAGCTGGCCGGCATGGCGGTGGGCGGCGCGCTGTGGGGCTTGAACCATCAGGCTTTGGAAAACGGCGCGACCATGCGGGCGCAGCGCGCGCTGGCGACCAAGTACAATTACACGACGTGGAAATTGGAGAGTCCGATTTTTCCGCTGGTCAAGGCGACCGGCTTCAACGTCAAAGACTGGCAAGATCTGATTCTCGTCGACCAGGTTGGGCGGCGCTTCTACGACGAAACCAGGGGCGACCCGCCGCACGGCAACAACGGCCACCAGGTGCCTGAGTACACCCACAACGATCACCGCAACACCGCCAAGCTCGGCTACACGCCGCACAAGTATAATTTCGTCCACGCCGCGCTGCAGATGAACGAATACTCCGAAGCACCCGACTACGCGGCCGGGCCGCAGTGGGCGATCTTCGACGCCGACGCTGTCGAGCGCGAGGGCTGGAAAGTCGTGCCACCCTACGTCGACCCCGACGGCTATTTCTTCAGCGCCAATACGCCGCGCGAGCTGGCTGCCAAGATCAAAAACGAATATCAAGCCAAACCGATGAACGGCGAAATACTCGAAGCGACAGTGGCGCGCTACAATTCCTTCGTCGATAAAGGCGTCGATGAAGACTTCGCCAAGCCGACGCCGAAGTACAAAATCCAAAAGCCGCCGTTCTACGCCGCCTGGGGCACCGTGATCGTGCACGACACCCGCTCCGGCCTGCGCATCGACGCCAAGTGCCGCGTCGTTGATATGCAAGGCAAAGTGATTCCCGGTCTGTACTGCGCCGGCGAATCGGCCGGCGGTTTCAACCAACACGGCATGGGGCGCTGCGTTACGCAGGGGTATATTTGCGGCGCGGATGCGGCGAAACTACCCAAGTACTAAAAACTGTAAGGGGTAAGGCATGAGGGGTGAGGGGTTTCGGAAAAAGACTTGAAAGCGGAAAACGGAAATCGGAAACTCCGGATACGCCTTACCCCTCACCCTTTACCCCTTACGAAACTCGAACTACGCAAAGTTGATGCAATTCGCTTTACGCGAAACAAGTCGAAAGAAGATTAAGATGTCGAAAAACCAGATTCGCTTGGAATGGGAAAGCACGCAGCCCTTTGGCGACGGCAAATCGTTTGGCAAGACCGGGACGTATGAATGGCTGCACGGCATGGTGCACTACGCCATCGATCCCGATGAAAATGACTTGCCGTTCATCTGCGATTTAGAATACGCCCCGCGCAACGCCGACGGTTTGGTTGAGTTCAAGGCTGTCATCGACATGGTCAAGCCGGTTGATGTCAGCAAAGGCAATGGCAAGTTGCTCTTCGATTTTTCCAACCGCGGCGGCAAGGGCGCGTTTACGCGTTTGAACGATGGCGGCGGCGACTACACCAAAGCTGGTGCGGCGGGCAATGGCTTTCTCAACAAGGAAGGCTACACCGTGGTTACTGCCGGATGGCAAGGCGATTTGATTTACAACGGCAACAACGTCGTCGCCTTCGTGCCGGAGGCGCGGCAGAACGGCCAGCCATTGAATGGCAAAGTGCGCCAAGAGTTTATCTCGGACAAAAAAGGTGTGCTGTCGATGCCCGTGAGCGGCGCGGCGAATATCCAATGCTACCCGGTGATCAATCCTGCGACGGCGACCTTGACCATGCGCGAGATGGAAGCCGACCCGCGCGTGCCGGTGCCGAGGAGCGAGTGGGAGTTCGCCAAGGCTGTAGGGGCGAAAGATGTTTCGCCCGTCCTTACGCCGTCCAATGTCGACCTCTACGTCAAAGGCGGCTTCAAGACCGGTTGGATCTACGAGCTGATCTACGAGACCGAAGGCTCGCGCGTCATGGGCCTGGGCTTCCTCGGCCTGCGCGATCTGATTTCATTGTTGCGCCACGGCAGCAAAGATTCCGCCGGCAATGCCAACCCGATCGCCGGTCGCGTTAAAAAAGTCTATGGCTACGGCGCGTCATTGGCTGGCCGCGTCGCGCGCGAGTTTATCTACGAAGGTTGGAACCGCGATGTCCAAGGGCGAAAAGTTTTCGACGCCGTGCAGACCCACACCGGCATCGGCCGGTTGTATTTCAACATGCGCTTCGCCCAGATCGGCCGCTACCCGCGCCAGCACGAAGAGCACTCTTATCCGTCAGAGCGCTATCCGTTTAACTTCGCGTCGATCCCGGACAAGTTCAGCGAGCGCAACGACGGCGTGATGAAGCGCCCCGACACCGATCCGCTGCTGATCCACTGCCACACCGCGAGCGAATACTGGGAACGCCACGGCTCGATGACCCACACCGACCCGCGCGATGCCAGGGACGCGCCGATTCCGCCCAACGTGCGCATGTACATGCTTGCCGGCTCGCCGCACGCCGCGATCGCCGCCGACAACCCACGCTGGGCCGGCCAGTTGCCGCCAAGCAACTTCTCGCCGCAGCCGTTCCTGCGCGCCTGCTTTGTGATCATGGACAAGTGGGCCAGCCAGGGCATCGAGCCGCCGCCCAGCTATCTACCGCGGCGTGACAAAGGCCAGTTGGTTGCGCCGGAAGTAGCGCTGCAAAAATTCCCAAAAATCCCCGGCGTCAATCTACCCAAGACACCAAGCAAACTGCCGCTGTGGAACTACGGCCCCGAGTTCGACACCAAAGGCATCATGAGCATCTTCCCGCCCGAAGCCGTGCCGGGAAAGGAATACATCATCCAGGTGCCCATGGTCGACGACGACGGCAACGATCTGGGCGGCGTTCGCTACCCCGACATGCAAGCGCCGATCGCTACCTACATCGGCTGGGCCCTGCGCAAAGCCGGCTTCGCCGAAGGCGAGCTGATGATGACCAACGGCTGCATCAAAGCGTTTTGCCGAACCAAAGCCGAACGAGAAAAAACCGGCGATCCAAGACTGTCCATCGAAGAGCGCTACCCAACCCACCACGCCTACGTCGACATCGTCAAACGCGCCGTCGGCGACCTGATCAAAGAGGGCTTCATGTTGCCCGAAGACGGCGACGCCTACATCGCGGCGGCCGAGCGGAAGAATCCGTTGGATCCGAATACGGTGATTGAGCCGTTGGTTACGGCGGGGAAGGAAGATTAGATATTAGGGGAACCCCGATTTGCCGTCATCCGCTTGGTGGCCAAATTGCCGGGGTCACAGCGCTATGCTATAAACGCCATATGAGTTCTCCTCGAGAAAACAGCGAGGCGGCCATACTCGATCGCGTGTTTCGACCGAATGCGGCAGATTGGTCACCCGCTGCGGCGGAAGCGATTTTGAAAATCGAGTTTGACTCAAGTGACCGCGAGAAGATGCTCGACCTGCTCGAGAAAGCGAAAGCAGGCGAGCTGACTCAAGAGCAAGCCCAAACGCTTGAACACTACCGTCATGTGGGGCGTTTGCTAGAGCTGATGAAATCCGGCAGCGCGCCGACTGGGGTCATGAGCGACGTGCAGCGAGCGGCTTGCGCGGCGGCAAATACGGGTATCAGTATCAGCGCGACGGCCATGACAGAGACACTGAAGGTTCGGTGGAGACAAGGAATCTTCATGACAGTTTCCCTCCGTGTCTGGCGAGTTTCGGGCTTGCGAACCGCCTGCGCAGCACAAGCTTATTGCTTTGTATTCCCTAGGTTAATGTAGAGATGGCGACCTACTTCGTTCAGTTGACGAAGAGTTCTGCGGCGGTTGATGACCGAGAATCCGCAGTGTCTTTCAATTAAAAGAGGCATGTTTCCGTGGGGAGAGTCCTGCAAGGCAAGGCTCGATCACCAAGTTGGAAGTGACTAGCAGGACAAACTCAAACACGTTGACCCATCCATTCAATCATGCACGCCTGACTTATTTGTAATATGTCGCGCATCCGCGCGGCAGGCGATCAGCCTAAGAAAATCCAAAAGGGGTCGCGTAAAAATCCAAAAGGGATCGCGTATATGGTTAGCTCGTAAGAACAGGCAATAGGGCTACGTCTTTAATGAATGGGTTGAGACGTCAATGGGAATGTGAGCGCAGATGTCGAGGCTTCTATTGCGCTCTCTCGTACAGCCGCGTGATCGGACATGATCGAGGCGACGCAGGCGGTGAGCTGTTTCGCGTAGCCGATGTGCAGGAATTCATTCGGGCCGTGGGCGTTCGACATTGGGCCGAGCACGCCGGTGATCAGGAACTGGGCCTTGGGGAACTTCGCGCCGAGCATGCCCATGAAAGGAATCGATCCACCCTCGCCCATGTAGACGGCTGGCTTGCCGTAATAGGTCTGCGATGCACGCGCGACAGCGTTCTCCAACCATTGCGCCATCTCCGGTGCGTTCCAGCCCGTGCCCGGCGTGCCAGGCTTGAAGGTCACCTTCGCGCCGTAGGGCGGATTCTTTTCGAGCAGCGCCTTGAGCTCGCGCGCCGCTTGCTGGGCGTTTTTCGTCGGCGGCAAGCGCAGCGACACTTTCACCGACGTGCGCGGACGCAGCACGTTGCCGGCGTTGGCGATCGGCGGCAAGCCGTCGGCGCCGATGATCGACAGCGCCGGACGCCAGGTGCGATTCAAGATCATCTCGACATTGTCGGAGCGCATCGTCCTGACGCCGTCGAGGACTGGGAACTTGCGCCAGACATCGTCGCCGAGCACCTTCGCCGTGACCTTTATCTGCGCGAGCCGGTCCTTCGGCACGGTGGCATAGAAGTTCTTCGGGATGATCTGGCCGGTCTCGGGTTTTTCAAGCCGCGATAGAATCGCGCGCAGAATGCGAAAGGAGCTCGGCACGATGCCGCTCGCGTCGCCCGAATGTACGCCCTCGCGCAGCACCTCCACCGAGAGCTCGCCGTCGATAAGACCACGCAGCGAGGTGGTGCCCCAAAGCTGCTCGTAGTTGCCGCAGCCGGAGTCAAGGCAGACGATCAACGACGGCGTGCCGATCTGTTTTCTCAGTAAGTCGACATAGAACGGCAAGTCGGGGCTGCCGGATTCTTCACCAGATTCGATGAGCACGACGCAGCGTGCGTGGGGCACGCCCTGGGCTTGGAGCGCCTCGATGGCGCACAACGACGCGAACGCCGCATAGCCGTCGTCGGCGCCGCCGCGGCCGTAGAGTTTTTCACCCTTGATCACCGGGGTCCACGGACCGAGGCCCTTCGACCAGCCGGCCATTTCGGGCTGCTTGTCGAGGTGACCGTAGAGCAGCACCGTGTCGTCGACCTGCCCCGGGATCTCCATGAAGATCACTGGCGTGCGCTTGCCCTTTTCGATCACCCGGAGCTTGAGCCCCGCGATCTTGCGCGACCGGCACCACTCGGCGATCAGCTCGACCGCGCGAGCCATGTGGCCGTGTTCCTTCCACTCTTGGTCGAAGTGCGGCGACTTGTTAGGGATGGCGATGTACTCGACGAGCCTGGGGACGATACTCTCGGTCCAGACCTTGTCGACATAGCTCTGGGTTTTCTTCGGATCGAGGGAAGCGGTGAGTGTTGGCATCGACCGAGACATAGCGCACGACCGGTAGAGAGGTCAATTCTTCCGTCGGCAACGCTGTTGGGTTGCGAGCGATTGGCAGCTAAGCCCGAGTTTGACAGGTCTATACAAAGGTGCGATGAGTCCCGACAAGCGCTGAAATCTCAGGAGGGTCGACCGATGGCAAATCAAAACGCGAAGAGCGAGCCAATCGTTATCAAACAACCAGGCATGGATCTGACCATCGAACATCGCCAAGGTCTCGGCGGCGAGGACGAGGGGCTGAGCTTTGATGTCACGACCGAGTCCGAGGGAAAACGGATCATTCGCTTCGATTGTTTCTACAAAGATCCGCATTATCACATCGGGACTACGGGCGAGCGGAAAAACTGTAAGATGAAGAACGAGGGCATCACCGACCCGGTGAGTTGGTCCTTGGAGCAGCTAAAGACGCGGCTCCCTTCGTTGGTCAGGCAAGCCGGTTATGAATCCATCGCCGCGACGATCGACCAGCAGTTTGTTGCGGCTCAGCTCAGCCGCTTAGATGCCGACATCCGCGCTAGGTATTGAAATTGGAACCATCTATAGCGTTGTCAGCGAGTCGATTACGGCGCGCCAAAACATTTGGTCGCGTTGTCCCACATCATTTTTCGCAGCTTGTCATCGCCAAGCGACTTCCACGCCAACACTTTGTCGGTTGATTCGGGAAAGCGCGACTCGGCGTGGGGGTAGTCGGAGGAGTACATCAGAACGCCGTCGCCCAAGAACTCACTGACCATCTTCGCCATCTTCTCGCCTTCATGAATGACGACGCTGGCGAAGAAGCGGCCGCCGGTCATGTATTCGCTGGGTTGATGCGCTAGGTTTTTCGGCAGGGCATAGGGCATGTACTCACTTTGATCGTCCATGCGCGCGGCCCAAAAGGGTAGCCAGCCAAAGCCGGATTCTAAAATGCAGTAGCGAATACTCGGGTAGCGATCCATGATGCCGGCGCCGAAGAAGGCGCTGACGGCGCGCATGGCACCCCACGGGTGCGACGCAGTGCGGCCGATGAAAGGGTTGTCCCACAGATCGCGATAGCCAGGATAGCCGGAAGTGAAACTATGATGCGCTACGCAGAGGCCTGCTTCATTGGCGGCGGCCCAGATTGGCTCCAGGCTTGGATGATCGATGGGCACGCCTTCAGCGAGTTGCGGATGGATGCCGGTGGCCCACGACGACTTCGCCCAGGTTTTGATTTCCTGGACCGATGCTTCAACGGCGTTGCTGCTCACGACGATGAGCGATTTCAGTCGGTGCGGATGCTTGCCACAAAAGTCGTTCGTGAAGCGATGGTTGGCGCGGATGAACGCCATCTCGATTTCTCGATCGTCGGTTGCTGGCGGCAGGCCGGGTAACATGAGCTGCACGTCGACGCCTTCTTCGTCCATGTCGCGGATGCGCGCGTCAACGTTGTCGTCCGAACCGCCGGGCGTAGGATAGCGCTTGCCCATAAACGTCGGAAAAACATGTTCGGTTTGCGCGCGCGGCGCAGCTTCGCCAAGAACCCGCAACTCCTCGCGCCAGCCTTCGCGTTTTTTGAAGCGGTAGCGATGGCGAAACGGTGGTTCTAGTTTTTCCCCCGCCCAGCCGATGCGAAAGGGAACTTTGCAGCTCTCCCACTCGGGCAGCCGTTTGCGCACCGCGCCTTCGAAGTAACGCTCCAAGGTTTCCGCCGATGGGGCCAGGTGTGTATCGGAATCGTAGATCTTATAACCGTCGCGCATAAAAACTCCTCGGTACCGGTAGAGCCTATATCGTTTTCCATAGCACGACTAGCAGCAAGGCTTGAAGCCTGGCGTTGGACGAATTTGCCCGAGACCGGTATCATCGGGGTGAGGTAACGATCGCATGCTTTCGAGAGAACACAACGAACTGCTAACGCGAACCGACAGGGGCACGCCGATGGGGGAGCTGATGCGCCGCTATTGGATGCCGGCTTTGCTCTCGGAGGAAATCCCCGTGCCCGATTGTCCGCCCGTGCGGGTGCAGATGCTTGGTGAAAAATTGGTGGCGTTTCGCGATAGCAAAGGCAAAGTCGGTTTGCTCGGTGAAAATTGCGCGCACCGCGGCACGTCGTTGTTCTTTGGCCGCAACGAAGAATGCGGCCTGCGCTGTGTTTACCACGGCTGGAAATTCGACGTCGATGGCAATGTGTTGGAGACGCCGGCCGAGCCGGCGGGCAGCGATTTTAAAAGCAAGCTCAAGCACACCGCCTATCCAACCATTGAAGTTGCCGGGATGGTGCTTGCTTATCTTGGCCCGCGCGACAAGCAGCCGCTGTTTCCCAACTACGAATGGGCCCAGGTGCCGACGGATCAGACCTACGTCACCAAGGCGCTGATGGATTGCAATTACTTGCAGGGCGTCGAGGGTGAGTGTGACTCGTCGCACTTGTCGTTTTTGCACCGTGAGTTCTCCGCCGAGGGGCGGCGCCAGATGTTTGCTCTAGATACCGCGCCTGAGTATGCGACCGAAGAGACCAACTTTGGCATGCGCTTAGTGGCCACGCGCAAGGCCGGGCCAGAAACGCAGTATGTGCGCGTGTCGAGCTTCGTCATGCCGACCTACTGCTGGGTGCGAGCGCGCAATCGCGAAGCGCATATCTATGTCCCCGCCGATGATCGACACTCCTGGCGCTACGATCTAGGTTTTCTGAAAGATCGCAAACCGACTCTGGACGATTGGAATCGCAAGACCCAGATTGGTCCCGGCAACGTGAAGATTAGAAATATTCGGAACAACTATCTGCAGGACCGCGAGATGCAGCGAAGCACGAACTACACCGGCATCGACAACTTTCTGAACCACGATGCCTGCGCGACCGAGACCATGGGGCCGATCTACGATCGCTCACAGGAACACTTGGGCGTGAGCGACAAGGCGGTGATCGGCATGCGTAAGTATTTGATCGACGCCGTGAACGGCTTGCAAGCGGGCAAAGAGCCGCCGCACATCGTGCGCGATCCGGCGCAGAATAGTTTTCCCAACATCGATACCTTCGCGGAGATAATTCCCGCTGGGATTCACTGGCGGGAGCGATTTACCCACCTGAGGTAGTTATGTGGGATATATTGGAGAGGATGACTGCGAGACCAACGGTCTGAACTTGGGTCATAACATGACATACAGTATGAAAACTTTCTCTGCGCTATTCTTTTCGATTGTGTTGTTGTCCGGCTGCAACGCGGCGTTTCGCGCGTCGAGCGCGGTCGCGCTGGGAAGGCAGGAGTTATTCCGAGGACAAAATGCCGAAGCGCTCGAATCTTTTCAAGTCGCCGTGCGCGAGTCTCCGGATTATTCGTTTGGCATCGATCGTCCCGCGGGCGTTCTAAGTTATCTGGGCCGATCGCAGTATCTCAACGGTCACTATTCTCAGGCGCGCCAGACCTTGGAACGTGATCTCGCCCGCGACGAGGGTAACAGTCTATCGCGTTTGTACTTGGGCCTGACGCTGGTTCGGCTGAACGACCGGCAGAACGGACTGTACGCCATTAAGTGGGGCTTAAGTGGAATCCCCTATCACATCAACTACGTCGTTGACGGCGCGGATGCGAAAGATATTCGTCGCTTCTGGGATCGTCACAAGCAGATACGCAACGCAGTCGCTATCGCTCTCAAAATGAGCGAACGCCCGGATCTCAATTGGAACGCGCTTATCTCGCTCAGCGAGAGAATCGCGCTGGCCTGGGAACACGAGCCGGATTTCACGCGCATGTCGCCTGAGATGCAGCGCCCCTACAATCTCAATCCATAGTTCTCGGCAATTCCCCGGGGCATAACCGAGTTGACTCACTCCTTCGGGCTCGTGGAAACTTGAGAGAGCCCTCTTGACCATACAAATCACTAAGCTTAATTTAAATATGTCCGCCTTTTTTAAAGTATGGTAAACAGAGAGCTTAAAATACCAGAAAACAACAGTTTTTCCCTATTTGGCGCCAGAGGAACGGGCAAAACCCATTTGCTGAGGGGGCGCTTCCCAGGTGATAGCGGTCATTACATCGATTTGCTTAACCCGGACCAGAATGAGCTATTCAACCTTAGGCCGAACGCTTTGACAGGGCAGCTCACGGCCCTCAAACCAGATGTCGAGTGGGTTATCATTGATGAGATCCAGAAAGCACCGAAGCTCCTCGACATCGTTCATCAACAGATCGAAACGACACGCATCAAATTTGCCTTGACCGGTTCCAATGCGCGCAAACTACGTCACGGCAGCGCCAACCTACTCGCGGGCCGGGCGTTTGTCTTGCATCTGTTTCCGTTTACCGCACGCGAACTCGCCGACGGTTTTTCGCTCCCCAGCGCACTCGCTTGGGGCACGCTGCCGCGCGCGGTGACGATCGACAACGATGAAGACCGCCGCGACTTTTTGCGCAGCTATGCTCATACCTATTTGCAGGAAGAAATCACCCAGGAGCAGATCGTCCGCCGTCTCGACCCGTTTCGACGTTTCCTTGTCGTGGCGGCACAGATGAGCGGCCAAATCATCAACTTCTCGAAAATTGCTCGCGAGATTGGCTCGTCGTCGGTCACCGTACAATCGTACTTTCAGATTCTCGAAGACACTTTGATCGGCATGTTGGTCGAACCGTTTCACGAATCGGTGCGCCAACGCCAGCGAGGCAACCCGAAGTTTTATTTCTTCGATACCGGCGTGCAACGCGCTCTCAATAACACGCTGCAAGTTGCGCTGGTGCCGCAGACCTACGCGTTCGGAGTTGCCTTTGAGCATTTTATCGTGAACGAAATCCAGCGCCTGCAATCCTACGGCAAAAAAGATTTTCGCATCTCTTATCTGCGCACCAAGGACGGCGTCGAGATCGATCTCATCGTCGAGCGACCGGGGATGAAACGTGCGCTTATCGAGATCAAGTCCACCGAACGCATCACCGATGAGGACATCCGGTCGTTGATCCTATTGGGCAAGGATGTGGCGAACAGTGAAGCGTTTTGCTTATCACGGGATCCCATGGCACGGAGGATCGACGCAGTTACCTGTCTGCCATGGCAAGAAGGCCTCATCCAGCTTGGTTTGTGAGCGGTAGTGCGGCGCGCTCCGAATACTTGCCCCCGAGCAGCTTTGCCGAGCCTCTGCGGCATTGACGGTTTCGTACGACGACATTATCAGCAATAGTATGATGACCCAAGATTGCGTTGGCTTCATTGCGTGAGTAGCTTTTTCATCCTTCCGATGACTTCGGGTGGCTGCACTGTCACCTCCTTCGCCAGGCTTTCCAATTCCACCCATGACAAACCGTTGGCTTCCCACTCGCGCTTTTTTACCTCGGCGAGAAATTCGAGGTCCATCATCGTTTTGGCGAATCCCTCCCGCAGCGCTTTGGTGCGGTCTGGCGCCAAACCCGGCGGGGCGAGAAAAGGCCGCCCAAAGTCGCCGGGCGATAACAGCACCACGGCCAAGCGCCGGATGGCGTCGGGGGTTCTATATTTATCCATGAGCTCGTAGATTGTCGGCGTATCGGCGGCGCGGGCATCGCGCTTCTTGCCGCCCTGGACGAGGATGCGCACGAAATTGTTTTTTACCCAGGTGCGGCCCGGCTCGCGGCCGAAGAACGACGAAAGCGTGCCGGCGCGGCATTGCATCTCGCCTTTTTCCACTGCGAGGTCGATGTCGGCGGCACCCTGATAACCGGTCACAACCGCGAACTTCGCGCCGACGGCGTCTTCCAATAGTTTGGGAAAATAGTAGTCCGTACTGCCGATGCCTACCGCGCCGCACTTCGGTGGGTCGGCGGCTTTGCGCAGGTCTTCGACGCTCTTGAAAGGTGAATCGGAGCGGAGGAAAAGCATTTCGCTGGTGCGCTCCGGCGTGCCGATCCACGTATACTTGCTCCAGTTGAAATTCACCTCTTTGCGCCCGATCAGTTGGTCGAAGTAAAGCGCCGATGAAATCGAACCGATGGTGAGGCCGTCGGGTTTGGCGATGTTCATCAAATAGTTCGCCGCCGATATGGAACCGGCGCCGGGCATATTTTGCACGACGAGATTGGGATTGCCGGGAATGTATTTGCCCAAATACTTGATAATCATGCGTGCCCAGGTGTCGTAGGCCCCGCCGGGTGAGAAGGCGACGACTACACGCAGGGTTTTACCCTGGTAGAACGTTTCAACTTGGGCGCTGGCGCGCCTAGGCGTTGTGAAAGAGACGGCGATAAGACAGAGGAGAAGCAGAATCATTTTTTGGATCATCGCTGCAACATCCCTTCTTTGGCTGCGCGGTCTATATCGAGAGACCGTAAAGCCGTGCCGGGTTACCTTCGAGAATCTTTAGCTTCGCCGATTCGCTGATATCTTTTCTGCCCTTAACTTTCCGGACGACAAAGGCTTCGCGGTCGCCATGCGGCATGTCGGAGCCAAAGACCATATTGTCTTCGCCGACCAGCTCGATGACCTGCGGTAGCAAGACGTCGTCGGCCTCTGTGCTGAAAAATAGATTGCCCTTGCGCACGTAGTCCATGGGCGGCAATTCGTGCTTGGGCGCGGTTTGCGAATGAAACGTCGATAGCTGATTGCGGGTGCGGCGGAAGCGATGCTCCATTCTTTCCAAGACGAAGTGCACCCACTGGCAGCCCGCTTCCAAAAAAGTCACGCGCAGGTTGGGAAAACGATCGAGCACACCGCCGCTGATCAAACCCACCAGACCCATCATCACCGGCACGAGAAAAGCGATCACGCCAGAAGGATAGATATGGCTGTATATGTTGTTCAACGCCGGGCAGCTCCAACCGACGTGAACCGCCAGCGGCAAATTCGCTTCGGCGAGGGCTTCGAAGAATGGCACTAGGGTTGGATGATCAAAAGTGAGATCACCGGCGGTGCCAAGCACCATGACCGCGGCGGCACCGAGCGACTTGGCTTCACGGACTTGCTGCACGGCGGCTTGGACGTCGTCGAGATTGACGATGGCAGCCCACCTGATTCTCTCGTTGCCACCCAATCGATCGCCGAGCCAGCGGTTGTAAGATGAATAGAGCGCTGTCGCCAGTGCGGAATTCGAGGTCAGCGGATAGGCGAGAAACAAGCTCGGATAGACAACCTGAACCGCGATCTCTTCCTCATCCATGGAGCGCAGCCGCGCGTTGATATCGGTCAGCTCCATGCTTTCGATGCTGTCGGGCTTCAGCGCGGTATGGCGCGTTGGCTTGCCGTCGTAGCTCGCCGGCGTGCCGAGATTGTTACAGCCCTTGCCGACACGGCGCGGAAACATCTGCTCGTCGATGACCCAGTAGGCGAGGCCGTCGCGGCCAATGACCGTGGGCCGCAATGGCCGAAACGCCGGATCGAGATATTTGTCGCTGAAAGTAGGCAGGCATTCTTCGACGTGACCATCGGCGTCGATATATTTCATCAGAACCTCCCAGAGCGGCTGGAGACGCTGTTTAGGCTCGCGTCGTGAAGAGGAGAGGGGAAGAGAGGCGCGAACCAGAATGGGGCACACTTCGACTGCGGCGACGCTATCGCAGCCGCTAAACCAGTGTCAAGTCAGCGTAGCGCTAGTCGGTTGACACTAGGCGCGATTCTTTCATACTGTGCGGGCCAGTTTAGGAAATGACTCTTATGAAAAAAGTTTTCGGTTGTTGATCTTGTCGGCGGTTTTGAGTCGCGATTGGGCGTTTGGCGCCGAAGCCAAACCTGCTTGGCGCGTGGAATGGGACAAGACCGTGGCAGCGGCGGAAAAAGAGGGCGCGCTTAGCCTCTATATATTCGAAGCCGGTCCGCTCACGGAGGATACCGTGCACGCGTTTGAGCGCGCCTATCCAAAAATCAAGGTGAACCAACTGCGCGGCCGCGGCAACGATCTCGGGCCGCGCATCCTGGCTGAGCGGCGCGGCGGCAAGTATCTCGTCGACCTATTTGCCGGCGGCAAGGGCACGGCGCTGGGGACGCTTTATCTCGGCAAGATCTTGGACCCGATCAAGCCGCTGTTGCTGCTGCCGGAAGTATTAGACGAAACCAAATGGTATCGCCGCGAGCTTAAGTTTGTCGATCCGGAAAATAAATTCATCTTCGCCTACATTGGCAACGCCGGCGGTGTGGAGATCAACTACAATTCATCACTGGTCAATGCCAAAGAGTTTACCTCTTATTGGGATCTGATTCAGCCCAAGTGGAAGGGCAAGATCACCGCCACCGACCCGCGCACCCGCGGCATGGACAACCCGGTTTTGTTTTTCTACTACCACGCAAAGCTTGGTCCCGATTTTATTCGCAAGCTCTACGGCGACCTGGAAGTAACCATCTCGCGCGACTATCGCCAACCGGTGGATTGGCTGGCGTCGGGGCGCTACGCCTTGTGCATTCCTTGTGTTTCCGACGAGATGGATAAAGCGATGGACCAAAAACTACCGGTGGGGCAGATCCTCAACCTAAAGGAGGGCGGCACCTTGAGCTCTTCCGGCGGGACGCTAACGCTGCTGCAAAACGCGCCCCATCCCAACGCGGCGAAGGTTTTCGTCAACTGGCTGCTGTCACGGGAAGGCCAAACTATCGTGCAAAAAGGCCGCAAAGGCCGTACCCGCACGGCGTCAAATTCACTGCGCATCGATATCCCCAAGCACGATCTGCCAGACGAAGTGCAGCGCCGCGATGGCGTCGATTATTTCGATGCCGACAATGATAACTTTTCCGACCGCCGCCCGGCCGACAAACTGTTCAACGAGATATTTGGCAAGTCCAAGTAAAGGCCGCGAAGCTCGAATGGCCGCAAAAAACGCAAAAGCCAGAAGAACGTTTTCCGGCGTAGCAAGAGGCGGGTTTCAAACCACGCCCTCCGAGTTATGCGTTCAAGTATTACAGTGCAAGCTGAGAGAGGCGCGGGACTAATTCGGAGGTGATCGCATGTCATTGAAGCCGATGAGTCGCTTGATTTGTGTAGCCGCGTCCTTGTCCCTAGCAATCGCCATCGCTGCGGCAGGAGTTGCCGACGGCCAAGATCCGAAGTTGTCCACCCTGCGGCTCGGCGGTGGCAGTTTTACCACTACTGCAGCGCAGGCCAACGGACTCTTCGCCAAATATGGTTTGCGGGTGGAGATTCCGCGTTCCGAGGCCGGCGGGTCGGAGGAAGTGCGTCGCTGGTTGGCCTCGGGAGAAATCGATCTCGCCGACTACGGCGTCGACAACGCGGTAGCCATGGTGGAGAACGCCGGCGCTGACGTGATTGTCGTCGCCGCCACTGACTACACCCCCACCGAGCTCATGGTCCAGCCGGAGATAAAGTCGCTTGCCGATCTAAAAAGTAGAATCGTCATTGTCGACGCACCTAACACGCAGAACGCACTGGCACTGAAAAAGATACTTTCCACGGTCGGCCTGCAGGCCGGCAGCGACTATGAGATGAAAGAGGTCGGCGGCACCGGGGCGCGCATCGCTGCGATGCTGAAGCAGAAAGAATACGCCGCGACCATGGCCTCGGGTCAGACGGCGGCGCAGGCGCGCCACGGTGGGCTGGTCAGTCTCGCGAGCACCGTAAACATTTTCGGTCCGATGCTGCGCTACGGCGTTTTCACGCCGCGTCAATGGGCAAAGGAAAATAGCGATCTTTTGACGCGCTACCTGCGGCACAGATCGAGGCGCAGCGCTGGCTGCTCACTCCGGCTAACAAAGAGAAAGTGATCGATCTCATGTTGAGCCAGCGGAAAATGCCGCGGGCGCTGGCGCAGGGAATCTACGAAATGGATTCTGGACCAAACGGTCTAGCTAAAGACGCGGCGATCGACGTGCCGCGCTTTAACAACGTGCTCAAGTTCAGAGCGGAAGTCGAAGGCAGTTGGGGCGGCAAAGCGCCGGCGCCCGAGCGGTATTATGACTCGTCCTATCACAGCAAAGCGTTGGCACTGGTGAACAGTAAGACGCCGGGTTGATGCTGGCGATGTCATTGGCTACGTTGATCCAGCGAACGACGATGCAAAAGCGCACAAGAGTGACAGCAGGTTTGGTAGCCGGTTTGGCCGCCGCATTGATTCTCGGATGTACGGATGCGCCGGCTCAGACGCTCTTCTACCAAGGCAAAACGATCACGATTATTTCCGGCGTTGCCGCCGGTGGATCGGGCGATGTTAGGATTCGCACGCTGCTGCCCTTCTGGCGCAAGTACATTCCCGGAAATCCGACGCTCGTGGTTGAAAACCAGCCGGGCGCTGGCGGCCGTAGAGCCGCTAATCATCTCTACGGCAACGTCAAAGCCGATGGCTTGACCATCGGTGTGCTTGCGGCGACCGCCATTCCACTCGAAGTGATGAGAGAGAGCGGTGTGCTGTTTGACAGCGCGAAGTTTATCTACCTTGGCGCGACCGAACATGCTTTTCACACAGTCTTTTTTACCCGCAAGGAACTGGGGCTCGGCAGCCTGGAAAAACTCCGCGCGGCATCGGGTTTGCGCGTGGGCGGTTTGTCGGTAGGACACACCAACTACGTAGCCGCGCGCATGTTTGCTTTTCTGCTGGGCATGAAAGATTCAAAATGGGTGACCGGCTACAACGGCACCGGCGATTTAGAAGTTGCGCTGGCGCAGGGCGAGTTGGATGGCAGCGCCAACGGCGCCAGCGCGATTTTGCGGCGCAATCCCGACTGGGTCGAAAAAGGCGGCATGGATTTCCACTCGATTATCGACATGCCCAAAGGAGTCAAGCACGGGCGGATGGGTCACTTGCCCGAGGTCGAAAGCTTTGCTAGGTCTCCACGCGAGGTCAAACTCGTCAACACCTGGCGCACCTTCAGAACCGTCGGTTCTCCCTACGCGATGGTGCCGGGAACACCGAAAGAGCGAGTGGAAATCTTGGAAGAGGCGATGCGCAAAGTACTCAAAGACACCGAGTTTCACCGCGAGTACAGAAAAGTTGTCGGCGACGACGTCGAGCCGGTGACCGCCGAACAGTTGACGAAAGAAATTCGTGAGATGCCGCGCGACCCGGAAGTGATAGATCTCCTCAAAGCGATATCGGGAGGCGGGCCACTGCCAGCGCGCTAAAATTGGGAGTTGTCATGTTGCAAAAGCTGCGAACGATTCTTGTGCTACTTGCGATCTTTGCGCTTACGGCGCCGGGATGGGCCCAAGACAAGCCGCTCAAGAAAATCTATTGGGGTGTTTCGACGCTGTCGCCGACCTTGTGGATACCGTGGGTCGCCAAAGAAGCCAAGATCTTTGAGAAGAACGGACTCGATGTCGAAGCGGTATTGCTCAACGGCTCGGGCCGTACTTCGCAGGCGATGTTATCAGGAAGTCTTTTCGCTGCATCGGTGGCGTTGCCCCAAGTCATGCTTGCCGTAATCAATGGCGCCGATCTAGTCAACGTTGCCCATGGCATCGGCGTGCAGGGTAGCCGCTTGATGGTCAAGCCGGAGATACGGCGGGTCGAAGATCTTAAAGGTAAGAAAATTGGCATATCGAGTTTGGGCTCAGCGGGCGATCTGCTGTTCGGCTATGTGCTGCGGAAATACGGCATCGACACCACGCGCGATCTTTACTGGCTCGCCGTGGGTAATACTGCCGAGCGACTGCAGGCGCTGTACAATGGGTCCATCGATGCCGCCGACCTTTCGTATCCCGCCGACATTCAGGCCGAGCGCAAAGGCTATCGTCCATTGCTCGATGCCAAAAAAGAGATCGTCTATCCGACGGCGTCAGTGGTGACGCGGCGCCGGACGATCAAAGAGGACCGCGACAGCGTGATGCGCTTTGTGCGGTCCTTTGTCGAAGGCATCGCTTATCTGAAACACAACAAAGAACATAGCAAACAAATACTTGCAAAATATCTGCGTAACAACGATCCCGAGTACCTCGAAGGGGCGTATATAATTCACCGGCAGGATTTCATCTCCGCCCCGTATCCGATCACCAAAGGGCTAGAGGCGATTTACGACATCGCAGCGCATCGCCGGCCGGAAGTCCGCTCGCACAAACCGGAAGAGTTTGTCGATACAAGCTTCGTCGCCGATTTGGACAAGAGCGGGTTCATCAAGAAGTTGTACGAGGGGAAATAATTAAACACAAAGGGCACAAAGATCACAAAGATCACAAAGATCACAAAGATCACAGAAGGAAATACTTAGATACGGACTTTTCACCGCAAAGACCGCGGAATACGCAACGCATTTCCATGTGTTTTTTGTGGTTAATTTCTGCCTACGCCCCTCGGCGGCCGGTTTCTTTCAGCAACTTTTCCCAGCGCTCTAACTCCTTCTCATACTTTTCCATCGACATCTCGCGCTCCGGACGCCAGCGTTTGAAGCCGTAATTCTTCGCGGCGTTGCCGTATTGATATTTTTCCAAGATGCCTTGGCCTTCAGGGCCGAGCAGATAATCGGCCAGTAGCAGCGCGCCGTGGGGGTGCGGCGGCTGGGCAGCAACGGCGACGCCGCCGACGTTGGTCGGTACGATGTCCATCGGCACCCACTCGACCGGCGAGCCTTTTTGCTGGGCAACGATCACATGGTTGCGAAAGATCGCCGCGCCGGCGATCAGCTCGCCGGAACCGATCAGCTCAAGCAGCGCCGGCGGGATGATCGTGTGTAACGGGATCTCCTGGCCCTTTAATTTTTTTACAAACTCTGGCCCGCGGGTTTTTAACATCGCACCGATGGATTTGGAACTGGTATCGTCAATGGTCAACCCCATGCGGCCTTTGAGGGCTGGGTGGAGCAGGCCGTCGTAGTTCTTCGGCACAGCGTCTTTGGGGACCAAGTTCTTGTTGTAGCCAAAGCCGATGTAGGACTCGCGCGCAGTGCCCCAAAAGTAAAGGCCGCGCTCGCCTCTTGCTTTGGCCTCCTCGGGATAGGCCGCGAAAAACGGCGAGTGATAGGGGCGCAGCAGGAACGCTTCGCGCTGGAACATCAAGTTCGCTTCGGTGGTCTCGATCGTGTCGACAATGGACCGTCTCGCTTTGGCCTCTTCGACCATGCGGTTGGTGATCTCGCTGCCGTTGGAGCGGTAGGCTTCGATTTTCACGCCGGGGTATTTGCCTTCGAAAGCCTTGATCAAGGCTTTGTAGGAATCCCCGGCGAGCGAGGTGTACCAAGTCACTTTACCTTCGGCCTTGGCGCCGGCAAAGAGCACTTGCTCGCGGTCTTTGCCGTTGTAGGTTACGAGCTCCGAAATGGTCAGGGCTTTGCGTGCTTGGGCGAACAGCTGAAGCGGGAATAAAACTGATAGGGCAAGAAGGACGAATACGAAAAAGTGCATCGTTTACGGGTCTCCTCGGTAACTTTGTACCGACAAGAGACCGCGCTATCAAGCACCTACTGGCTATTGGCCGCGCCGGCTGGTTTCTTTCATAAGCTTTTCCCAGCGCTCCAGTTCTTTCTCGTATTTTTCTAAAACGGCTTGGCCTTCGGGGCCAGGCAGTAGCCGTCGCCGCCGAGCGAAGTGTACCAGGTCACCACGCCTTCGGATAATCCGCCGAATACGAGTTGCTTCATCGGCAGTCTACTTGTTCGCCTCCTCGATAAACTTGCGCAGGAAACTGACAACCTCCTGCGGCACTTGCGAGGCTTGCTTGAACAAACGTTCGCCCGCTTCGCCGACTTCGAAGCGCGGATGGAAGCGCATCGCGGCGATGGCTTCCTGGAGAAAGTCCTGATCGCGCGCGAGGCCGTCGAAGGCTTTGCGCAAAGTCGCGGTCGCTTCTGCCGGCGCTTTGGGCGGCAAAAGCACCATGCGGGTCATGTTGGTGCTCGACATGTTGGCGGCTTTCAAAGCTTCGTATTTGATCCCAGACGGATTCTTGCCGAACGCTTCGCGGTAGAAATAGGTAAAGGGCAGCAGCTCCGGGACGTCGCGGCTCACCAAGATTTCCCCGCTGGGCGCAACCAGATCGGTATAATAGAGGGGCACCACCATACCGGTCTTCACCATCTGCGGCTCCACTTGCGTTCGATAGCCGGGCAGGGTTTCGTCGTGATATTGGGCTTCGTTGCGCTGGACGGCCAGGCGGGCATCGGAACTGCTGTTGTAGCCGGTCACATAATCGTATTTCAGGCCGAGGAGATCGAACGAAAGCCGGAAACGAACGTCCTTCGAACTGCTCACACCGAGCCCGGCGGCGCGAAATCTGGGCAGCTTCAAAAAGTCGGCGGGCTTCTTGACGCCGGGAGGCGTGTCGGCGCGAATGTAGGAAACCGTTACGCCGTGAACGCCGGTGACGAAGCCGAATGTACTCAGATCGACGCGCTGCCCAGGATCTTTGACCTGCTGATGAAACAAGCTGCCGGTGAAGTACGCGCCGGTGAAGCCGTCGGGTTTGGCCACTTCGCCCATATAGTTCACGGCCGTGATGCCGCCGCCGCCACCCATGTTTTGCACTGTCACCGTCGGGTTGCCAGCAATATGCTTCGGCAGATGCTTGGCAAAAATGCGCCCTTCGATGTCGGTAGGACCGCCGGCGGCGAAGTTGATGATCAGATTTAAGGTCCTGCCCTGGTAAAAGGGCGCTTTTTCCGCGGCGAAGGCTGCCACCGTTAGGGCGAAGAAAGCCGCGGTCAGTGATAAACATCGCGCGAGGGTGCGCTCCATAATAATTACTCCTTCCGTTTTGCCCGTTATACAACGATCGATTGCTTTGACCAATTCCTCAATACACCTTTTGTGTAGCGTGAAGCAAAGCTTTTTTTGCATTGACGCCCCTTTGTTATCGGTGGTAATCCTCCCTCACCTACGGTGTCGAGTCTATGCGGAGGGACGTCCTATGAAGCTTGCCGTTTCGATTTTTGCGCCAATGCTTTGGTTTGCGGCTTTCGTGTTGACCTATGCGCAAGGCGCCGAGGCGATTATTGACGCAGCGCGCAAAGAAGGCCAGGTGGTCTTCTATGCTTCGATGGAAGCCGCCTCGGCACAGCGCCTGGCCGCCGCTTTCGAGAAAAAATATCCCGGCATCAAGGTCAACACCACCCGCATCGGGTCCGAGCGCATGGCAACCCGCTTGGTCGCCGAGACCCAGGCGCGCAAAGTCAGCGCCGACGTGGTGCAACAATCGGCGTTCGATTTCTACGGGGTTTTGCAAAAAGGCATCTTCGATAGCTACTTCTCGCCCGAGCGTGCCGCCTATCCCGCCGAGTACCGCGATGAAAAGGGCGTTTGGATGATACCCGCCTCAACCTTGAACGTAATCGCCTACAACAAGAAAATGGTCGCTCCTGCCGATGCGCCGAAGAGTTTTTGGGATCTGGTCGAGCCAAAGTGGAAAGGCCAGCTCCTGATGGACGAGAACGAGAGCAAATGGATGGCCGGTATGATGCAGTACTACGGCGAGGCGAAGACCCTGGATTTGCTGCGCCGGCTGGCGCGTCAGGAGATTCAATTTCGCACCGGCCATACTCTGCTGCAAACCTTATGTGCCGCCGGTGAGCGTCCCATCGTCGTGGTCGCCTTTGCCAACGGCGTCGATCGCTTAAAAAAAGACAACGCGCCCATCGAGTGGGTCGCCGCCGAGCCAGTGATCGGCCTGACCTTCGGTTCGGCGGTTGTAAAAGAAGCGCCCCATCCCAATGCTGGACGGCTGTTCCAAGATTTCATGCTGTCGCGGGAGGGCCAGGAGGTCATGGCCGCCGCCGGCTATCACGTGCCGCGCACCGATGTCAGCTCGCCGATTCTGCGCGAAGCGCCGAAAAACACCAAAGTGATTCCGCTGCCGATGAGTTTAGCGGCGCGCTACAACGAATTTTACAAAACCTATCGCAACGTAATGGGATTGAAATGAGGTAGGGGCGACCGGCTGGTCGCCCTCTCCATCTGAACGACGAGGAGAACCACCATGCCCTACGAAGCCGAAGCGGGAAATTTTTCCATCGCCCTGGGCGGCGACACCATGTTAACGCGAAAATTGACGCCCTTCAAAGAACCCGCGTTCTTAAAACTGCGCGAGGTTCTTCACAGCGCCGACGCTCGTTTCGTCAACCTCGAAGGCACGGTGCATACCTGGGAAGAAGGCACGCCCGGCATCACCCAGGGAACCTTCATGACCACGTTGCCGCCGCTGCTCGAGGATTTAAAATGGCTCGGCGTTAATATAGTTTCCTGCGCCAACAATCATGCCTTCGATTATGGTGAAGACGGCGTGCTCGCTAATATTCGCCATCTCGACGAGGCGGGTATGACCCATGCGGGCACGGGAAAAAATCTCGCCGCGGCGCGCGCGCCGGGATATTTGGACACGCCCAATGGGCGCGTCGGTCTCATAGCGACTACGGCAACATTCCGGCCATGGAACCAAGCCGGCGAGCAGCGTCCCGATCTGCGCGGCCGGCCGGGTATCAGTCCGCTCGGATTTGAAACCACCCACTGCGTCGATGGCGCCGCCTTCGAGCAGTTAAAACGCATCAGCCGCGAGCTCGGCTTCGAGAAAAGCAACGAGCGCGCACGCAAGCACTTTTATAGCGATAAGGAAATCACCAAGGCCGATGCGCCGGAACTAAGCCTACTCGGTCATCGCTATGTGGCGGGCGAAGGTTTCTCCATAACGACGAAAGCCAACGAGCGCGACTTACAAGATAATCTCAAATGGATTCGCGAGGCGCGCCGCCAAGCCGATTGGTTGGTGGTCAGCGCCCACTGTCACGAATTCGGCGGACCAACGTTGCTCTCAGCGGGCACGCGCGCGGAGCTCGAAGAGACCGCAGACTTCTTCACCAAGTTTGCCCATCAAGCGATCGACGAAGGCGCCGACATCTTCGTCGGCCACGGCTCCCATTTTCCGATGGGCATCGAAATCTACAAAGGCAAGCCGATTCTCTACAGCGTCGGCAACTTCGTTTTTCAAAACGAAACCGTCGGTTTTTTCCCCGCCGACGCCTACGAACGATTCGATCTCGATCTCAAAGCGACGCCGACCGATTTCCTCGACGCGCGCACCAACGGCGGCAAGAAAGGCCACCCCAGCGATCGCGCCTACTGGGAAAACATGTTCGCGGTGTGCAAGTTCGAAAAGAAGAAGTTAGCGCGCATCGAAGTCCACGCCATCGATCAAGGCTTCGGCCGGCCGCTGCCGCAAAGAGGCCGCCCCGTGTTAGCCGAAGGGGAAGTTGCCAAGCGCGTGATCGATCGCGTGACGAAACTATCGGCACGCTACGGCACCAAAGTCACCAATCGCGACGGCGTCGGAGTTATTTCACTTTAGATTCGCGTAGGTGATGTAAGAGCCGATTTTTCTGTAGCGCACTTTCCGGTCCCTCCCTTTCGCAGAGCGAGGTTAGTGGGATTTTTCGAAGCTGGGCAGGGTGGGCGGTTCAGTCGACCACGGATCGATCAGGAACCAGCGACCGCTGTAGCCACTGGAATAGTCTCCAGCCGACATGATCCGGCTGCAGCGTAGACGCTGCAAGAGCAGCGGCCTCGTCGGATATCGCCGGCCCATTGGGCGCTTTCACGTGGACCTCGGCCACCCGTTCGGCCATCACGAACCAGCCGATCGCTGACTCCACAGACCGGCCCACCGTAAGCAAGCCGTGGTTGCGCAGGATGCAAAGCTTCTTGTCGCCGAGCGCCGCGGCGATGCGCTTGCCGCCATCGATGGAAAGCACTTCTACTTCCTCATCGTCGAAGAGCGCCTGATCAAAAACGAAAGCACACGCCTCCTGACTGAGCGCGCGGAACGGGGCGACGTTGGCTGACCAAGGCGTGCCGAAGGCCGTATGGGTGTGAGCCGCGCTCACGACGTCGGGACGCGCCGCAAGCAGCGGATGGTGGATGTTGTAGCCCGCCGTGTTGACGGCACCGGTAGCGTTGCCATCGGCATCCATCACTTCACCACCGGGCCCGACCAGAACTAACTTGCCAACGGTCGCCGCGCCAAAAGGAACGCCCCAGTCGAGCAGCCAAAAGTGGTCAGTGAGCTCGGGATCACGCGCCGATATGTGGCCGTCGCCGAGCATCCCCCAGCGCATCGCGCCAAAGATGCGATATCCGAGCGCACTTATCCGCTTGCGGTGCGCCCGTTCATCGGCAATCGAACGGATTGTGCCGTAGGGCTCGACCCCGTCAAACGGTGGATAGGGACTCGCGGCCATGTCAGTCATTGTGCGTCAGACGGTGAAGTCGGATATTTCTACGGGAAATCACAACCGCCAATTTTCTGGGCAGAGAAATATCGCCGCGTCGGCAAGCTGTCAATCATGGGAGAGTTTGGAGTTACGAGGTGATCAGAGGATCGCTCCAACTACCGGTTAGAATACTCCGGGGATCCAGCGTTTTACCGATTTCGTGTAGTCGACGTACGGCTGGCCAAGTCGCGTCACCAGTTTTTTCTCATCACCGACAACGCGTAAGTGGAACCAAATCGCTACCGCGACAGTGATCACAGCGGCGAGAATTGAATTTAACGTTAGGGTCAAACCCGTAAGAAAAATAATATGACCCAGGTACATCGGGTTGCGTGTCCAACCATAGGGGCCGCTTGAAACCAATCGTTCTGGCGGTGTCTCAAGTCCGGGACCGCCGCCGCCGTGTTTGATGCGGTACTGGCCGCAGAGGCGATACTGCAGAAAACCCCAGATCATCAAAGGCAGCGCCCAAAGATTCGCCTCGAGCATTCCTGCTCTTACGAATAGTTCCCAGAGCAGGGTGATCAGAGGATAGATCACAAATGTGCGAACAGGCGTGCGGCGAATAAAGCGCATGAATAAGGTCACTCCTCCGCCAAAACCTCTTTGATCCGCTTGATCACATCCGGCGGCTGGGTCACGGTTACGCCGATTTTTTTCTGCATCTGCTCGCCGGTAAGAAAAGCGGTTCCGTCCCAGTCCAATTGCTTCTTCGCTTCCACCCCAAACTCCGGATCTTTGAGCATGCGCTCGAAGCTCTCGCGGAGAATTTGCAGCCGTTCTTTCAGCATCCCGGGCGGCGCGGCGAAGGGGCGGTCGAATTCGGTATAAGCGAGCACGACGCCCATTAAGTTAACGAAAGGTTTGCCTTCCGGCGGCGCGATTTCCGTGACGGTAGGCACGGGTGGTAGCAGTCGGCTTTTTTCCGGACCTTGCTGAAGGACGAACGTGACAAACTTGTCTTTAACCCACTCGTTCCACGGCGCGCGGATGACGGTAACGTCTGAGGTCGCGCGGCAATCGGCCTCGCCACGTGCCACGCCCAGATCGATCTCGCGGCCCGAGCCGAAGCCGAGGACGTTTTTGATCTTAATGTCGAAGACTTTACTGACAAGATTGGCAAACACGTAGCTGATGCTGCCCGTGCCCGCCTGGCCGAAGCGCGGCGGCGTTTTCGCTGACTTTATCGTCGCGATGCTCTTGTACGGTGTGTCGCTGCGGCAGGCGATCATCATCGGCGATTTGTTGAAACTGCCGACCCAGGAGAACTTGCGGAAGTCGAATCGGACTTCCGGTTTGCCGACCATTTGATCCAGATAGTTGGAGCGCGTCACCGCCACAATGGTCAGGCCGTCGGGTTTGGTGAGATTGTAAATCTGATTGGCCGCCACCAAGCCGCCGGCGCCCGGTAGGTTCTGCACCAACGTGTTGGGATTGCCCGGAATATGTTTGCCGAGGAATCGCCCGACGAGGCGCGCGCCGATATCCGTCGACGCGCCCGGCCCGCTGGCGACGACGATGTTGAGCGTCTTGCCTTCGTAGAAGGGCTTGGCGGTTTGAGCGTGTGCCAGAGAACCCGCCGATAAGAAAGCGACGCTACAGACGACGAGAACCCGTTTGAGGGAGAAACTCTGCTCCACCATCTTTCGCCTTTCGTTGAGGAAGGGTTCCCGCGCACGAGGACTGTTCCGACGCCCGCGCCCATTCCGATGGGTTGGGGTGAGGGCAATCAATCCGCCAAAATCTCTTTGATTCGCTTGAGCACGTCCGCGGGTTGGTTGATCACGCTTTCCATCCGCTTCTGCAGTTGCTCGCCGGTCAGATGAGAAGCGCCGTCCCAGTCGAGCAGAGTTTTCGCCTCCACGGCGAATTCCCTGTCTTGCAGCATCTTTACAAAGCCGTCGCGCAGAAGCTGTAAACGGTCTTTTGGAACGTTAGGCGGCGCAGCGAAGGGGCGGTCAAATTCGGTGTAGGCCAGGATGACGCTCATCAGGTCCACCGTCGGCTTCGCTTCCGGTGGCGCCAACTCGTACACGGTTGGCACGGGTGGAATCAGATCGCTTTTCTCCGGTCCCTGTTGCAAAAAAAACGTAATGTATTTCTCCTTGACCCAGCGGTTCCACGGCGAGCGAATCACCGTGAGATCGGAGGTGGCGCGGCAATCGACCTCGCCTCGTTCCATGCCGAGATCGGTTTCGCGTGCCGATTGGAAGCCGGTGACGTTTCTCAGCTTTACGTCGAAGATCTTGTCGAGCAGCTTGGCAAAAATGTAACTGATACTGCCGGTGCCCGATTGACCGACGCGGGGCGGAGTCTTCGAGGCGCGCACTGCGGCCCAGTTCTTATATGGCGTGTCGCTGCGACAGGCAAACATCATCGGCGCTTTGTTGAAACTGCCGAGCCAGCTAAATTTGCGAAAATCGGCCCTGACCTCCGGCCGGCCGATCATCTGCTCCATGTAATTGGCCCGGCTCACCGTCAGAATCGCCAGGCCATCGGGCTTGGAGATGTTGTAAAGATAGTTCGCCGACACCAAGCCGCCGCCGCCTGGCATGTTGCGCACCAGGATCCCCGGATTGCCGGGGATGTACTTGCCAAGGTAGCGCGAAACTAGCCGCGAGACGATGTCCGTTGTCGCGCCGGTGCCGCTCGACGCGATCAGCTCGATGGTTTTGCCCTCATAGAATGGTTTTGCGCTCTGGCCCTGCGCTGGGGAGCTGCACAAAATCGCCAATAGCAAACCGCAAACGACGCGACGATCGTTAACAATGTTTCGTCGGTTCAAGGGAGCCTCCGCAAGCTTGCGCAGCAAAAGTTCGACCCAAGTGCGCAGCCCTAAGGTTCTGCTTCTAAACCTCGGTTGGAAGATTTGCAATCGCTAATTTCGGTTGAACTTTTTGCCCGAAAGGCATAGGAGCAAAGAGTTGTCGCACAGCCTCCCGCGTGTGACCTTTCTTGCGGGCACCTTCTAACAATAGTGACCACGAACTCGGAGGGACTCATTATGAAGACAGAAAACTACGACGTTGTCGTCGTCGGCTTCGGCAACGCGGCTCAAGCGGCCGCCTGCGCCGCCCATGTTGCGGGCGCGAAAGTTCTCGTCCTGGAAAAAGCGCCGGAGAAAAAGAAAGGCGGCAATACCTGGTTCAGCCACGGCGCGCAGTTTCGCCATGTGCACAATGGCCTCGTCGACGAGCGGCCGCTCCTGCCGCATATTTCGGAGGCGGAGTTCGCCAAAATCGATTTGCCGCCCTACACCGCCGACGATTTTTATTCGGACATCATGCGCGTGACACGCGGCCGCTCGGTTCCTGAATTGGCCGAACTGCTGGTGAGCGAGTCCTATCCAACCGTAAAATGGATGCGCGAGATGGGCATCCAGTGGGAAATTCTCTACAACCTCGGCAAACCCGTCGGCGACCGCTTTCAGTGGCATCACGGCAGCAGCTTTATCAACTCCAAAGACGGCGGCGGCGGTTTGGTCGAAATGTGGCACGCGATTCTAAAAAGGTTGGGCATCGAGATTCGCTTTGAAACCGGCGCGCAGCGGCTCTTGGTCAACGAACAAGGAGGAGTTTACGGCATCATCGCCGAGAGTCCGCAAAACGGACTTACGGAAATTCGCTGCAAAGGCGTCGTCTTGGCCTGCGGTGGATTTTCTGCAAATCCGGCCATGCGCGCGCAATTCCTAGGCGCGGGTTGGGACTTGGCCAAAGTGCGCGGCACGCGCTATAACACCGGCGACGGCATTCAAATGGCGCTCGACATCGGCGCGCAAGCGTTTGGCCACTGGAGCGGCGGACATGCCACGCCAATCGATGCCGACGCGGGTGAATATGAAGGCGGGTTCCTCGATCCAACGAACCGGCGCAATCGCACGCATCGGTATGCTTGGACGATCGGCATCATGGTCAACACCGACGGCCGCCGCTTCATTGACGAAGGCGAAGACTTCCACGCTTACACGTACGCCAAGACCGGCGCTGAGATTTTGAAACAGCCGGGCGGCATCGCCTACCAGATTTTCGATAAGAAATTGGAGGAATGCGTCGCCCGCTACCTGTATGAGGGCGCCACGGCGATCAAAGCCAACTCGATTCGCGAGCTGGCCGAGATGTTGGAAATCAATCCGAATACGCTGGAAAAGACCGTCGATGAGTTCAATAAAGCCGTGCAAGACGACAAACCGTTCAACGAACTGATCCGCGACGGGCGCCACACCGAAGGCATTCATCCGCCGAAAACCAACTGGGCCAACAAGATGGATACACCGCCGTACACTGCGTACGCAGCGACTTGTGGATTGACGTTCACCTACGGCGGGCTGAAGGTGAATCCGAAATGCCAAATTCTGAATAAATTCGACCGGCCGATTTCCGGACTCTACGGCGCCGGTGAATTGACCGCGGGCTTTTTCTTCTACAACTATCCGAGCGGCTCAGGCCTCCTGCGCGGTGCTGTCACCGGAAAAGTCGCCGGCACCAACGCAGCGACGAACGGATAAGCTAACGAGCGAAGCAAGTCCTATGAATATTGTTGTTTGTTGTAAATCCGTCCCTGGTTTGGTGACGGACTTAAAAATTGGCGACGATGCTAAGTCGCTCAACTACCAAGGACAACTCTTGGCGATCAACGAGTGCGATGAATATGCGCTCGAAGAAGCTTTGGTGTTAAAGAAAACCCACGGCGGGACGATCACAGCGATCTCCATGGGCAGTATCAAGTCACAGGACGTTTTGTACTATGCGCTTGCCAAAGGCGCCGACAAGGCCGTGCGCGTCGACTGCGAAACACAGGACCCGCAGGTCGCCAGCAAAGTTCTCGCTGCAGCACTGAAAAAGCTTGAATACGATCTCGTCCTCACCGGCACTCAAGCACGTGATACCTTAGGTGGACAAGTTGGAATCACAGCGGCAAACTTGCTTGATCTACCATTTGCCTACGCCGTCGTCGGTGTCGAAGTGAAGGATCCGAGAACAATCGTCGCACGCAAAGAACTTGGCGGCGGGCGTAACGCTGACGTGGAATTACAGCTCCCGGCGCTCCTCTGCATCCAAACCGGCATCCAACCACTCACCTTCGTGCCACCGGCGCGCCGCGTACGCGCGCGACAACAACCGGTGAAATCGTTCACGATGGCGGATCTCGAGATCAGTGCCGACCAGTTAGCGCCGAAGGGTTACCGCATTTTGGCGGTCAAACCGCCGGAGCGTGCCCATCAAGTCGAGCTCATTCAAGGAAATCCGCTCGATGTCGCTGACGCACTGCTTAGCAAGATTCGGGAGAATCGGTAATGGCACAAAGCATCGTTGTTCTCGTCGAACACGTCGACGGTAAAGTCGATTCCGTAACGTTGCAACTCCTAACTGCCGGACGGCAGTTAGCTTCACAGCTCAACGCGCAGCTCATTGCCCTGGCTCTCGGTCATCAAATTGCCGGTGTGGGCACGGCACTGCAGAACTGCGGCGCGGACAAAGTCGTGCTCGTTGATAACGCAGCTCTCGATTCCGCCGCTGGCGAAGTGCAAGCCAAAGTCGTCGCGCAGGTCGCCAAGCAACTAGACGTCTGCTTTGTATTGGTGGGCTACGGCCTAGTTGGCATGGAGCTGACGCCGGCGATCGCCGCGCAAATGGGTGTCAGCGCTCTGACCAACTGCGTTGACGTGAAGTTTGCCGACGATGCGGTCGTCGTGACTCGCCCCGTGTTCGACAGCACGCTGCATGCGCACGTGGCGCTGGATAACGACGAGCGGGCGGTGATCGCATTACAAAAAGGTTCCTTCGCACCGGCGGAAGCGTCGGCTAATCAAGCACCCATCGAAACTGTAAACGTCGACGTCGCGAGCATTCCCGCGCGCAGTAAAGTTTTAGGCATTTCAGAAGAACCAATAGGCGACGTCGACATCACCAAAGCAGAAATTGTCGTCTCCGTCGGCCGCGGCATTGGCACCGTAGAGAAGATTCCGCTGATCGGAGAATTAGCCGACGCCTTAGGCGGCGTGCTCGCTTGCTCGCGTCCCATCGTCGACGTCGGCTGGCTGCCCCGCGAGCGCCAAGTCGGCGCATCAGGAAGAACGGTCACGCCCAAAATCTACATTGCCTGCGGCATCTCCGGCGCCATCCAACACTTGGCCGGCATGCGCGACGCCAACAAAATCATCGCCATCAACAAAGACGCCAACGCGCCGATCTTCGGCGTGGCGCACATTGGCGTCGTCGGCGATTTGTTCGAAATCGTTCCAGCACTCACCAAAGCGGCGAGAGAAGCGAAGGCGGGCTAATCCTATCCTGAAATGTGAAATCTATAATTTGTAATAGCCGCAGGCCTAAAGCCCTTGCGCCGCTGCGTGCCTTCCCGCCAAGCGCGAGAAAACCACATTGCGTGTTTGCCCTGTGCATGACGGGTAGTTGTGAAAAAACAAGCCGACGATGTCGCCTGAGGCGTAAAGGCCGCGAATCGGGTTTCCTGACGTGTTTAGCACCTGGGCGCTTTCGTTGATCTGCAAGCCGCCGAATGTGAACGTCACGCCGCCGGTGATCGAGTAAGCCCAGTAGGGCGGCTTGTCGATCGGGCTCGACCAGTTGGATTTTTTCGGCGTGATGCCCTCGGTGCATTTGCCGTCCAGCTTTGTTGCATCGAAGGGGATGTCTTTGCGCACGGCGCCATTGAACTCTTGAATTGTGTGCTTGAGAATCGTCGGCTCGATGCCGATCTTGCCGGCTAGTTCGTCGATGCTGTCGGCTTCAATGGGTGTCGAGAACTCATAGCGGTTGCCGAGCAACGGAGTCGTCTTCTGATCGTAAATTTGATAGGCGATGGCGCCCGGTTGATTCAACACCGCCCAGCCGGTTTTTGCGTAGGTGTACGAATGGCGCGCCTCGCCCTCGTCGAAGAAACGCTGGCCGAGTGAGTTGACCGTGATGCTATAGGGATAGCCGTAGCGGTTGGCTTTGCTGCCGATCTCGACGTCGGGGTATGTCGAATCGATCGGTGTCGCGTGCGCGCCTTGCCAATGACCGGCGGCTTTGGCGCCCATGGCGAGCGTCATCATTAGCACTTCGCCGGTGTCGTGCCGACTGCCGCGCACTTTCATCAAGTCGGCGTTGGGGCCGAGATAGCGGGCGCGCATTTCAGCGTTGGCCTGAAAACCTCCGGCACAGAGAACGATCGAGCCGCTCTTGATTTCATATTCTTCGTTGGGGTCGGAAACGACCACGCCCTCGATGCGCCGATCGTTGCCGAGCAATTGCTTCACTTTCGACTCGTAGCGAATCTCAATCCCCATGCCGAGCGCGATGTCACGCCACTGGCCGAGCTGCCCTAGACCGCCGCTCACGCCGCCGACAGGATGAACCACCAGACCTGGTTCGAAGTAGTAACGGCCGTCGATGATTACATGAGAATCGATCTCCCACTTGATGCCGAGCTCGCGCATCCAATGGATCGCCGTGTTGGACTGGCTGACCAAAACGTCAGCGAGTTTTTTGTCGATGCGCCCACGCGTGACGCGCTGTAAGTCGGCGTGAAACATTTCAGACGAATAGGCGGGCAGGTTCAACTTCGCAAACATTTCGTTGCTGAGATCCGGGAGGAACTTGCGAATCTCATCGGCGCCGGAAAACACCCAGCGAAAACCGGTATGCGAATAGCGGGCGTTGCCGCCGAACTCCGGCTCCGGCGCTTTTTCCAACATGACGACTTTGGGTGCGGCCGCCTGCTTGGCGGCGACGGCGGCCTCAAAGGCGGCGCTGCCGCCGCCGACTACGAGCACGGGAATGTTTTCGGTTCTCATAGTTCGATTCTCATCTAGAAACCACAAGTATTTGCATCAAGGCTATTTATCTCAAACCAAGCGGGCGGGTCTTAGACCCGCCCCTACATCGGCCTTCGTTTGCGACGGGCTCGGTATACGCCAGGCTATTTCTTGTAAAGACTTGCAATGAAACCGGAGCTTTCAAGCTTGTTCATGACCGAGTGATCGACCAAGGCCTCGACCTTCACATCGGCGACCTTTGGATTCTGTTGCGCCAGAAGTTTTTGCAAACGCTTCATGCCCTCGATCACGACATGAGGCGCGCGCTCATAGTTCTGAATCACCGCCTGATAGGATTCCTCGACATCGGCTGGATTGGTCAAGCGTAGATTGGAGGCCAGAAGGCGGCTGACCAATTCTTTGTGCGCGGGATCGCTGATCAGAGATATCGCTTCGATGGTTGCCTTCAAGTAGCCTTCTATGACTTGCGGCTTGGCTGCCATGGTGCGTCGCGCTGTGACCAGCATGTTTTGCGGCAGGGTTACACCGGCAGTTTTCAGGTTATAGAGTTGCGTGAACCCCTTGTTGGCGTAGACCTCGCCCATGGAACCGCGCAGCGATGTCGCATCGACACTGCCGCTTTCCATCGCCAAGCGCCGGTTCATTTCGGTGCCGGGTATGGTCAAAAAAGCGATCTTCGATTGAGCTGGATCGATATGCAGACCCTGCAGCGCCAACATCGATACCATGTGCGACGTCGATCCAGGTCCGCTGACCGCGATGCGCTTACCGCGAAGGTCCTCGGGTTTCTTGATTTCGGGGCGCGCGTTCAATCGGTAATCGAGCTTTTGATTGAAGTTGGCGAGGCCGACCAGTTCCGTCGCTCCCCCTAGACCGGCGTTGATCAGATGACCGGGACCGATGATCGCGGCGTCGATCTCCCCGGCAAGCAGCGCAGCGATCGCGAGCGGATTGCGCGGCATCAAGATAAACTGCATGTCGATGCCATATTTCTTGAACAGCCCGCGCTCCCGAGCGACCCAGACATGAGTCATGGTCTCGCTGGTGACGCTCGAAGAGAGATTGGATTTGGTTTGCGCGCTAGTGGGCTTTGGCGCACAGACCGAAACGAAGAAAATCGCGATGGCAAGCAGCGCGGTGCTACGCATGAAATTTTCTCCGTAGGGGCGATTCATGAATCGCCCCTACGTCTGTACTGCGTTATTCCGGCTTTTTCTCGCCGAGCGGAATATTGACCTGAAAACCGTGCTCAGAGATGTCGAAGAAATTGCCGTCGACGTCGGAACCACGGGTTTCCGCATAGGGCCGGCCATTGGGACGTGCCTTGGGCAGCTTATTGGGATTGATTTTTTTCATGCGCTCGACGATCTTTTCGCCGTCCTCCACCTCGAAGCCGAAGTGATAGAGGCCGGGCCGCGATTGCTGATCGTGATTGGGCAATATGGCGAGGTTGAAGTAGCCGTCGGTTAGAAAAATCGCGCCGCCTTCTTCTTTCGCTTTGTGCAGCACCTGCATTTCGAAGACATCGCAATAGAACGACGCGAGCTTGCCGGTGTCTTCGGTGCGAATCGCCAAGTGTTTCAATTTGGGCATGATGGGCTCCTTAAATTTTATTTAGGCTTTGCCTTCGGCGCGGGTAATGCCGATGCCAAACGGCTCCGAACGATTGCCGAACAAAATCATCGGTTCTTTGCTCTTGTTGATGAGCTGGTAGTATTCCTTGGCCGCGAAGAACACGATGTCATTTTTCTTGACCACGCGCTCGCCGCCTTTAAGGTCTTTGATCGAACACTCGCCTTGGACGACTAAGAACGTCTCCGGATTCTGGTGAAAATGCATCGGCGTCTCACCCCCCGGCTCGAAATAGAGCATCCAAGTGCGAAAGTTATCGGTGCCGAAGAAGTGGCTGTTGCGAATGTTATGCGTGCGCGCTTCGTCGATTTTTTTGTCTAGGTTCAAGACTTCCATGATCGCCTCTGCTTGCGGTCACCCGCGTCACTCGCTAACTCTTCTTTTTGTCGCCCACCGCCTCGGCGATCATGAAGCCATGCTCCGAAATATCGAACAGGTTGCCGTCGGGATCGGAGCTGCGGGTTTCGGCGTAAAGCCGATCGGCGGGACGTTGCTTGGGCGCCTTCTTGGGATCGACCTTGCGCAGCCGTTCGGCGATTTTCTCATAGTTCTCCACCTGAAAACCGAAATGATACAGCCCATTGGGGGCGTTTTGCTCATGGTTGGGCAAGATCGCCAGGTTAAGATATCCATCGGTCATATAGATCGCCCCGCCCTCTTCCCTGTCCTTGTTGAGGATCTCCATTTCAAAAACGTCCTTGTAAAAGGAAGCGAGCTTGCCGGTGTCTTCGGTGCGAATCGCCAAATGGCGGATCTTAGGCATAAGTGACCTCCGCAAAAAAAATTAGACTGCCTCACCCTTAATCCCCATTGCTAAGAGTTGTCAAGGTGCGGCGAATACACCTAAGGACCGAGCAAAGCTTGCAGCGGAGAGCTTGGAATCGTGAGGAGGGTGGCGAAGAAGAGGGTGCGCGTTAGTGCAAATCGAGTGGAATCTGATCACGATCCGCGATCATTGGCACCATGGCGTCGCGGATCGCTTTTTCGCTGACTTCGCCGAACTTTTCTTTGAAGCGGTCCACGGGAACAACGGCTTTGGCCATGGCGCGGTGGCCGCCGGCGCTGCCGATATCGTCGTAGAGTCTCTTCACGATGTCGCCGGCGCTCTTGACGTAGCCGACGTTACGCACCGAAATGACGACGCGGTCGTCTACCAGGCCCGACACAACGCTCCAATCGACGCCTTCGATCTGCAGGCAGAACTCGGCCATTTGCGGGATCACGTCTTCGCGGTTCACTTCGCCCAGGTGAATGACCGCAACGCCATTGTCGACGTCCAAGTGGCTCAGCGCCCGACCCATGGACTCTAAATCTTCGCGCGGCAGTGCCGGCCGCTCGATGCGCGTGATCATGGCTTTGTTGGCGATCGGGTAGAGATAGTTGAAAGCGCCCAGGTCGGCCAGATTGCTGCCGCGCTCGAGAAACAGGGTGTCGGTTTTGATGCCGTAAAGCAGGGCTGTGGCCAAGCGCTGCGACGGTTCCATACCGGTGGCGCGCAAATATTCCGTAAAAATCGTCGACGTAGAGCCGTAGCCCGTGCGTAAATCGGCGTAGCGCGCTTTGAACGCCGCGCGCTTAGGATGATGGTCGACGACCAAATCAACCCGCCCCAAGGGCTGCTCGAAGTAAGGCGGCTGGACATCGACCAGAGCCAGGCGCGCGCCCTCCTGGTGCAGATCTTCCGGCGTTATCCGTTCGATCTGAATCTCAAGCAATTGTATCATCGCAAGATTTTCCGGACGGGTCACTTGGCCGAACGTAACAATCGGGGTGGTCGTGCGATTGCGTCCCAGGAGTTCGCGCAGGGCCAGAGCGCTGCCGATGGCGTCAGGGTCGGGATCGTGCTGCAACAGAATGTGAACTTTTTCGCCCTCGGCGAACAGCGAGCGAATGCGCTCAATTTTTTTGACGTTGAGTGTGTCGAGTAGTTGCGTCGCGCAAAACTGCTCGAAGATGTCGGCCAACTGCAGGTGACGGAGCAACGGGTCGGGCGGTTCTTTTTTCTTGCCGTTTTTCTCCGACGTCAACGATACGATCGAGAGGTTTTTGTCGAGGCTGCGCAACAGTTGGCAAACGCGCTGTTGCACCTCCGCGTCACGGACAAAGACGATCGCCTGGTCGACGTGGTGCAGCTTGATCTTTTTGTAGGTCTCTTCTTTGAGAAGGTCGCCCTGCGCCACTTTGCCGCCGCGCCTGCGAACGCCGCGCGCAACGGCGTTGTTCTGCACCAAATAGCGCACCTCGCCTTGTTCGGCGGCCACGTTGCGCATGAACTGAAATAGAAGATCGTCCTCGCAGATAGCTAGATATTGCATAGTAGCCCCCAAAGGGGCCTAACGTGGCAACGGCGACGGGGTCGGAATGGCGCGATGGGCAGTGGTTGACACGGATCGGACTCTATCATCACCCATTTTGCATTTCCAGTGGCGGGAGTTTGAAGCCCAGGAGCGATGCAGTTAAGGTGAGCAAAACTAAAAAACGAGAGTAAGGCCTATGATCAACAGCGGTGAACGTGGTTTTGGTTTACCTAAATTCAGCTTGGCGGAACGCGAGCGGCGCTGGCATCGTGTGCGCGAGTTGATGCGCCAGGAAAAACTCGATGCCCTCATCGGTTTTCCCAACCAAAGCCATTGGGATCAGTTCCAAGCGGACATCCGTTACTTGACGCATATCGGTGGCCACCAAACGGAAGTTGCGGTGGTGTTTCCCCAGTGCGGCGACGTGACCGCGTTCGTGCGTGGCGGCAACGAAGTAGAATGGTGGTCGATTGCCCAGGATTGGGTGTTGGATATCCGCACGTCGCGGCGCGAGTGGAGTCCGCCGGTGATCGCGCGCATGAAGGAATTGAAGCTTGACGGCGCGCGTATCGGGGTTTCCGGTCTGAGCGGTTTGTTGCGCGCCCCCGAAGGAACCGTCGTCACCGGAATGCTCGACAAAGTGCGCGAGGCTTTTCCGAAAGCACGGTTCGAGAACGCGACAGAGCTGTTGCAGGACGCCCGTTCGGTTAAAGGCGGCGAAGAAGTGGCTTGGATCGAGCGCGCCGCGGAAATTCTCGACAAAGTGGTGGCGGCGATTCTCGCTAAGGCGAAGCCCGGCGTGATGGAAAACGATATGGTCGCGACGATCTGGCAAACGATCATCTCCAACGGCGGCGACTATCCCTCGATGACCCACTGGGGCGCCGGCGCCGGAGTGCCGTGGGCGTGCCGCATTGCGCCGCATCGGTCGCTGCAAGCAGGCGACATGATCAACACGGAGTTGGAAGCGAAATATGGCGGTTATATTGCGCAAACCGTTCAAGCCGCGTGCCTGGGCAAGATTGCTCCTGAGCTCAAACGCGGATTCGACGCCAGCGTCAAAGTCTTCAACGAACTAGTAAAGTTCATGAAACCGGGTGTGACGTATCGGGAAGTCATTGCGTTCTACCAAAAGCTCGTGCGCGAAGCCGGACTCATCCCGAAAGGGATGTTGCTGCACGGCCGCGGCATCGGCGAAGACCGCCCGCAGGTGACCGGCGAAGTCGCCGGCGATATGTACACCAGCGCCACCTACACGCAGCACCTCGACATACCGCTCGTCGAAGGCAACGTGTTTGTCCTCAAGCCCGGGGCGATGGCCGCGGATGAGCCCGACTCGATCCGCTGCGGCGATACGGTGGTAATCGAAAAGAATGGCTCGCGCCGTCTCGGTAAACGAGTTTTCGAGTTCCCGGAAATTATTTGAAATTTTTCTCGTGGCGTTTGCAAAATCTGTTGACGACACGGACGGCTTCACATAGTTTGCTGCAAAATCGTTTGGAGGTCATTCATGGTCGCAGAAGTTAAGAACGGCGTCGAGACCATCGATCACATCGCCATTCCGGTGCGCGATCTGCCGGCCAATCAAAACTTCTATGTGGATGTCCTCGATCTCAAGTACAAAACCACGCGCAAAAATCCCGACGGGAGTCCGCGCCAAACCTACGTGCTCGCTGGCGATAATATTATCGGCCTACACTTGCCCGGCGTCAGTGCGGCGGCTTCGGCGAGCGCGGGGCCGCGCATCGGCGTCGGTGTATCCGACGAGAAGTTCGACTGTGTCAAAATCAATCTCGCCAATGCAAACCACCCTTTTCGCGGCCCGGTGGAGCACCCTTTAGATGCCCCATTTGTCAGGTCCATTTATTTCGATGATCCCGACGGCAATCATCTAGAGTTTTGCGTGCGCCGCCGGCCACCGGCATTTGAGTGCATTAGCCATACCGTTTTCGAGACTCGGGATATGAACAAAGCGCTGACTTTTTTCGGTGAGGTGTTAGGCACCGGGTCTCCGATGGCCTGCGGCGACGAGTGGTACATCCCGACCCAAAACGGCCAGATGATCGCGCTCGTCGAAGTAAAAGAACTATCCGAGAGGAGCAAGAAGCACGGCCGCGGCTGCCACATGGCGATGAACGTGCCGCAGGAAGATTTCGACGCCATGGTCGCGCTGGTCGACCGTTACGGCGGCAAATCGCAAGGCGATAAACGGGCCGAAGACGGCCTGCGCCCGGAGGGCGAACGCAGTATCTATCTTTTCGATCCCGACAATAATCGTCTGCAGATCACCGCACTCTCACCTGATCACAAAGATGACGAGCTGCTTTCCGACGAGGAAAAGTGGCGCCGCATCATCGCCGCGCGCAAAGAGCAAGGCAAAGGGCTGACGCGTTGGGAGAGCGGCGGCAAGAAACTGATCTAACCTGCGCACTGCGTTTTTGACTCGCTACCTCGACACGCCACCGGATAAATTGTAAAACCACGCATGCAATTTTCCGTGTGTCGCATTCGACTATCCACGCCAATAGCTGTATTGCTTGTCGCAGCGAATTTATTTTTCGATTGCGCCGGCGCGCAGGAGCGCCGCGAGATAAGAATGGCCTATGTCTCGCCGAGCAACAGCCAGTCGATTTCTTGGATCGCCAAAGAGACCGGCATCTTTGCCAAGAACGGTCTCAACGTCGAGATGATCTACATGTCGGGCGGCCGCTCGACGCAGGCTTTGGTCGCGCAGAGCATTGAATTTTCTTCCAACGCAGGCCCACCGATTGTTCAAGCCGGGTTGGCGGGAACCGACGTGGCGTTGATTATCAGCTCCATTGGCGTGCCGATCTTTTCGGTGATCACCCGGCCGGAAATTCAAAAACCGGAAGACTTTCGCGGCAAAGTGTTTGGCGCCTCCGGGCTCAACAACCTTTCCTATTTTATTGCACGCCGAGTATTAAAAAAGTGGGGATTGGAGCCTGACAAAGACGTCAAGCTGATCGCCGCCCGCGAACGCTTTCCGGCGCTGCAGCAAAATATCATTCAAGGCACGTTACTCTCGCCGCCGGAAAATTTCGCCGCGCAAAAAGCGGGTTTTAAAAGCTTGGCAGAAACCGCCGACATGGGGATCAGCTACTCCTACGCAGGCATTATCACGACCAAGAAACTGATCCGCGAGCAGCCGGACGTGGTTCAGCGTTTCGTCCGCTCCTATGTTGAAGGTTTATCGGTCTATCTCAAAGACATGGAAACCGCGCTGCGTGTTGTCGGCAAGTACGCGCGCATCACCGATCGCAAAGTGCTCGAGGAGGCCTACGCGCCGTTTGCCAAGCACTGGCGTAGAGCGCCGTTGCCCGACCGCGAAGGCATCAAGACCATCTTAGAAGATCTTGTTGCGATGGAGCCTAAAGCGAAGGGCGCCGATCCGGATAGTTTTTTCGATCCCAGCTTCGTGCGCCGATTGGTGCAAGAGGGATTCGTCGACAAGCTTTACGGAGACAAGAAATGAAGTTCAGCCTGCACAGCGTCCACGGCGGCGTCAAAACCATCGATGAAATTCACAAACGCGCGCGCCGCGCCGAGGAGGCGGGCTACGACGGCATCTTTCTTGGCGAAAGCCATCTGAGCACCATCGACTCTTTTCAAACTCTGGCGAGCTGCGCGATGATTACACAGCGTCTGCTGCTTGGCATCGCGGTCACGAATATCGTCTTTCGTCATCCAACGGTGATCGCTGGCGCCGCCGCGTCGCTAAACGAGATAGCCAAAGGCCGCGCGATCATGGGACTCGGCACCGGCGATGGGCCGGTTTACACCCAGGGGCTCAAAGCCACGCCGATGAAAGAGTTCGAAGACGGCGTCAAGCTCATCCGTAACCTGGCGCGCGGCAACGCGGCAACTTTTCCCACCGGCGAGGTCAATATCGGGTTTACGATCCATCAGCCGGCGCCGATCTATGTTTCCGCTGAAGGCCCGAAAGGTTTGCAGCTCGCCGGCCGCTGCGCCGATGGCGTGATCTTAGGCACTGGCTTCGATTTGCAGGTCTACGATTGGGCGAAGCAGAAAATCCGTGAGGGCGCTGCCGAAGCGGGCCGAAAAGAAGGCGACATTAAGATCATCGCCGCTGGCATGCTGTGCGTCGACGAAGACGGCAAGAAAGCGCGCAAAGTAGTGCGTAACCGCATCGCCAACCGCGCCCATCACAATTTTCGCTTCACGTTCGAGACCGTGCCGCCGGCAGAACTGCCGGGAATCAAGAAATTCATGGCCGGCTTCGACGTCATGAAACCGATGGAAGACAGGGTCGACCCCGATCTCGTCAGCGATTACCTGGTGCAGCGTTTTTCGGTGGCCGGCAATCCGTCTGAATGCATCGCACGGATCGAGGAACTCCAAGCTGCCGGCGTCGAACATTTGATGCTGACGCCGGCGCGCAAAGTCTACAGTGAGACGGTGGACATGTTCGCCGCCAAAGTGATTCCACACTTCAAGCACTAGCTGACGTAATCACACCATCTGGGCTCGGGCTACCCGAGCTTCAACACGACCAGCGTCGCGCCCCAGCCGCCGGCCTCCAGAGGCGCGTCTTTGAACGAAGCCACCAGTGGGTGATTTGCGAGCAGCCGCTGGACAATGTTGCGCTGCACGCCAACGCCTTTGCCGTGAATAATGCGCACCTCAGGAAAACCGGCGGTGTGGCATTCGCGCAGATATTCGTCAACGACGCTGGGAATTTCTTTAGGTTGAAACGTATGCAGGTCGAGGGAGTCCTCTAGCGGGAGAACGATCGGCTCCGGAAATGGATCATCGGGGTTGGGGTCGTCAGTAGAGGCCATTCGCGCACCGCTAGGCTGATTTCGCACTGCTGGTGTCGCGCCGCTCGTGCGAAAGTTTTTGCAGAAGCTGAAGCAGGACATCGTATTTGATTGGTTTGGTGACATGCATGTCGAAACCGGCTTCCTTCGACCGATCGCGGTCACGACTCTGACCCCAACCGGTGAACGCGATCAAGATCATCTCTTTGCCCCAGGGCTGAGCGCGAATCCGGCGCGCGGCTTCATAACCGTTCAAGCGCGGCATGGCGATGTCGAGCACCGCGATGTCGGGATGGAATCGCTCCGCCACATGCACGGCTTCCAAGCCATCGTTGGCAGTCTCGACTTGATTGCCACTCTCCACCAAGAGCTTGGCGAGAGTGGTCGCGGATTCGGGGAAATCGTCAGCGATCAATATACGGTGGCCTAGTTGCGGCAGTTTGATTTTGTTGGCCGGCGGTATCGGCAGTGGCATAGGAGCGCACGGCTGCGCCAGCACCGGCAAACGGACGATGAACTCGCTGCCGCGATTGATGCCGTCGCTTTTGGCATCGACGCTACCGCCATGCATCTCGACCAAGCGGCGCACCAGCGTTAGCCCAAGCCCGAGCCCGCCCTCGGCCTGTAGATGCGAACGATCCACCTGGTAGAACATGTCGAACAGGTGCGGCAGGCTTTGCGCGGGGATCCCGGCGCCGTTGTCTCTGACCGAAACTACTACAGTGCCGTCATGATGCTGCTGGTTAATCCAGATGCTGCCGGCGCGCGGCGTATACTTGGCGGCGTTGTGCAACAAGTTCATGAAAACCTGGGTCAAGCGCATCTTGTCGCCGTCGATGTAAACCGGCGCGTCTTTCAGATCGAGCCATAGCTTGTGGTTTTGCTCGTCGATCTGAGTGCGGCAGGTGTCGATCGCCGCTCTGAGAATCTCGCCCAGCTCAAGCCGTTCCTTTTGCAGCTCGATTTTTTCCTGCGTGATGCGGCTGACGTCGAACAGATCGTCGGTCATGCGGGTTAGATAGTCGATTTGTTTTTCGACGATGCGATGGCTGCGCTGCACCTCGGCCGGTGACGCACCCGGGTGCCGCAGCAGGTCGATGACGTTGCGAATCAGCGCCAAGGGGTTGCGCAGCTCGTGGGCGAGGGTGGCGAGAAATTCGTCCTTGCGCCGGTCGGCATCGCGCAAAGCTTCTTCGAGCTGTTTATGTTCTGTGATGTCACGCGCCACCGTCGATAGGTACTCGACTTTGCCGGCAGTGTTGCTATGGGCAAGGACCAGCTGCGACACGCGAACTTCCGTGCCATCGCCCCCCAACAGCGCAGTCTCACCGCGCCATAAGCCGCGGGCGATCGCCTGTGGAATTGCCACCTCCGTGACGACGCGGGCGGCCCAGGGCGGGTGGAAATCAGCGATCGTGGTTCCCGTTATATCGGCACTCTCGCTAATGCCGACCATCTTGCGGCCGGCGCGGTTAAGATAGGTGGCGCGCGCGTTGGTATCTGCGGTGCCGACAAAGTCCGTTGTCTGCTCTAAGATCGCCACCAAGCGGCGCAGCTGTGCCTCGCTTTGGCGCAGCGCGGTGTCGAGGCGGAGTCGCTCAACGGCGAGCCAGGTGCGCTCCGCCACGGCCATCACTAGGGTTACTTCGCTGTCGCGCCACTCGCGCGGCCGTTGCGACGCAACGATCAACGACGAAGTCCAGCGGCCGTTGCTCAGCAGCGGCGCGACAACGTAAGCGCTCACGCCGAGCTTGACATAGTTCTCAGGATGCGCGGCGGTGCGTTGATCGGTCGCAATGTCGTTGACCACCACGCTCCAACCGGCGCGCGCCTCGCTGACGATGTCCGGGCCAAATAGATCTAAACCGTAGGTGCCGCTCAAGGAGCGAGCGTGACGGTGGTAGTCGCGCTGTACGATGAAACAATCGTGATCAGTATCGACTTCGGCGAAACCGGCGCGATCCACATTGAGATGCTCGCCCAACGCCACCGCGACTGCCCAGGGCAGCTCATCCGCTTCCGTGGCCAGCCGGATGCACTCGCCGACGTCGAGCATAAAAAGCGCATCTTGTTCGCTTCGCTTGCGCTGCGTAATGTCGCGTACCGCCACGTTGACGCCGAGCACGCGACCGGTATCGTCTTTCACCGGATAATAACTAGAAACCCAGTAGCGATACTCGTCCGGTTTTGCTGGCGCATGGCCACGCACTTCAACGTCGAGCACCGGCTGTCCCGTCTCGATGGCGCGCCGGTAGCGCGGCTCGACGGTCGCTGCCAAGCGGGGTACCAGCTCGCGAATCGTTTTGCCGATATGTTCTTCGGGTGAGCGGCCGTTTATGGCCGCCAGCGCGTCGTTTACCGTCACATAGCGGAGGTCGCAGTCGACAAAGGCCAGCGCAGCGGGGGCGGAGGCGTACACGCTCTTGAGCTGCGCTAAACGCTCATTGGCCAGCCGTTCGCTTTGGCGCAGCGCGTCCTCGGTTTGTTTGCGCTCGGTGACGTCCTCGCACACGATCAAAGCCTGAAGAACCCCGGTGTCATTCTTGACAATGCGCACCCACTCACGCACCCACAGGAGCGTGCCGTCCTTGCGCAGCTTGCGGAACTCCCACTGGGTCAATTTACCTGGGTATTCGAAAGCCTGGGCAAACTGCGCCGCGACTGTGGCACGGTCGTCCTCGTGGAAGATATCGAACACCGAGCGACCCACAAGCTCACCGGGACTGTAGCCCAATTGGGCAGCGCCAAAATCGTTGACGGAATGAACTAAGCCGCCGCGGTCGACGCTGAAGTACATCGACGGCGTGCCATGATAAAGCGTGCGGTAGCGTTCTTCGCTGTCGCGCAGCTCCTTTTGCGCGCTGCGGTGGCGGAACTCGAGCGCGGTAACGACCCACAACATCGAGACCGCAAAGCAATGGGTGACGATTTGCACCCAGGGTATGACTCCGGGCCGGGTCAGCGAGCCGATGTAAACGGCGACCGTCAACGCGGTGCATAGAGCCGCGAGCACCGCTTTGTCGCGCCCGTTGGGAGCGAGGATGATCAGGACCAACGCCGCCATATAGCAGACCGGCATGCTGATCACCATCGGCAGCCACATGTCGACATAAAACAGCGCCAACACGAAGAATGGCGCGGCATGCCAAAGCCGCGATCTCTTGCGCTCGGCAAACATCAAGTTTAGCGGGGTCGCTACGGTTGGATTGGCGTCTTGCATCGCTTGTCTCTAGCTCACGGCGGAAGCCTCAAAGATGAAAGCGGATATTAACAAACCGAGAAGATTCTATTCAAGAGATCGACTGTCCTATGGCTGCGGCCCTGTAAGCGCCACAACGGCTTGACAATGTGCAGATGGCAGACGATAGATGACGGAGAAACTTTCAGGAGAGTGGCATGGCCAGTTCGAAAAAGTACTACCGGGATTTTCGTGAACATCTTAAAGCGCTCGAAGAGTGCGGGAAATTGGTGCGCATCAAGCGCGAAATCAACAAAGACACAGAGCTGATGCCGTTGGTGCGCTGGCAGTTTCGCGGCTTGGACGAACGGGACCGCAAAGCTTTCATGTTTGAAAACGTCGTCGATTCGAAGGGCCGCGAATATTCGATGCCGGTCACGGTGGGGACGCTGGCCGCAACGACAGAGATCTACGGCATCGGCATGATGTGCGATCCGGACCAAATCCACGTGCGCTGGAATCAAGCCCAGCTCAATCCAAAAGAACCCGTGAAGGTAACTTCGGCTCCAGTGCAGGAGGTGGTTTGGCAAGGAAACGATCTGCAAAACGGCCACGGTTTGGATATGATTCCGGTGCCGATTTCGACGCCGGGCTTTGACAACGCTCCCTATCTCACTTCCGCCAACTGGATTACTAAAGATCCCGACACTGGAATTTACAACATCGGCAACTATCGAAGCCAAATCAAAGCGGGCAATCGCTGCGGCGGCTTTTTCATGGCGCAGCACATGGGGCAGCATTGGAAAAAATGCAAAGCGATGGGCAAACCCCTCGAAGCGTGTATCGCCATCGGTGTTTTGCCGAGCATCGCCTATTCCGCCACCGCGAAGATTCCCTACGACTTCGATGAATATCGCTTGGCGGGCGGGCTGGCCGGCGAGCCGGTCGAAGTGGTGCAGGCTAAGACGGTTAATCTCCTGGTACCGGCTACCGCGGAAATCATCATCGAAGGCAAAATTCCCACTGACACGATCGAACCGGAAGGCCCCTTCGGTGAATATCCCGGCTACATGGGCCATCGCTCGGTATCGCCGTTTTTGGAAGTGTCCTGCATTACCCATCGCAAGGACGCCATCTACACGGCTCTCATGAGCCAGTTCCCGCCCAGCGAATCAAGCAAGATTAAACACACCGGCACGGAAAAAATTATTTTTAAATTGCTGCGCCAGGACAGCGGCAACTCGGCGGTCATCGACGTGGCGCTGCATGACGAAGTGAGCGGCAGCGGCCAGGCCTACTGCGTTATCAAGATGAAAAACGCGACTAAAGCCGAAGCGTGGCGCGCGCTTTGGGCTTCGGCCGGTTTCACCGGCAGCTATGCCAAAGTATGCGTGGCCGTGGATGAGGATATCGACATTCACGATCCGGCGATGATCAACTGGGCGATTTGCTACAACATGCGCCCCGATGAAGACGTCGAAATCGCCAAAGGGAAAATGCCCGGGCTCGATCCGTCGACTTATCCGCCCAGCGGCGAAGGCCAGGCGAGCCAGCGGCAGTCTACTTCGGCGCTGCTGATCAACGCCGTGCGCCCGTGGCCGTACACGCCGGTGTCGCTGCCGAAGAAAGAGTTCATGGAACGCTCGAAACAAATCTGGGAGGAGCTCGAACTGCCGCCGCTCAAACCGCGCATGCCGTGGTATGGCTACAGCCTGGGCGCATGGACCGACGCCGACGACGCTGAGGCGATGCTCGCCACCAAGGGCGATTACTACGAGACCGGCAAGAAACAGGTCGGCCAGCGAAAAAAAACCTAAAAGACTATTAGCGACTAGGAACCGGCCGCTGTCTTTGATGGCGGCGCGGTCGCTTTCCCTGTCCTTTTCTATCTCGGTTCATGGCATTAGATCCAACTCATATCCTGGTCGGTGTCGCCCTTTTGTTCGCGGCGTTCGTCAAGGGCGCCACCGGCCTGGGCTTTCCTCTCATTGCGACGCCGACCGTCGCGCTGCTGTTGGACATTCGCATCGCGGTGACGATTCTTATCCTGCCCAATTTATTAATGGACGTCACGCAGGCGTTTCGCGACGGCTTTCCCCACGCGGTGTTCAAACGCTTCAGATCGATGGTCGGGCTGACCGTCGTCGGTGTGTTCCTCGGCACCATGGTGCTGGTGATGCTGCCGCTATGGGCATTGAATCTGTGCCTTGGAATCATGGTGCTGGTTTTTGTCGCGTCGAATCTCACGAAGTTCGACTTCACGATCACGCCCGCGGCGGAGAAAATACTTTCACCGTTTTTTGGCTTCGTCAGCGGTTTTCTCAATGGCATGACCAATGCCGCCGGGCCGACGCTGGCGATTTACTTTTACAGCTTGAAATTGGAGAAGCGCGACTTCGTCAAATCGATCGCCACGATCTTCGTGATCACCAAAGCCACGCAATTAATCGCCGTCTCGACCTGGAATCTGTTCAACTGGGAGACGATCACGCTGTCGATGCAGGTTTTGCTTTTTACCTTGCTCGGTTTCTTCGCCGGCCTGAAGACCCAAGACCGAGTGAATCAAAAAACCTTCAATCGCGGTCTCCTAGTTTTGCTGACCATCATCGGCGTGATTTTGATTGCGCGGGCGATGCTGCAAACAGCTTAAAGCGCCGGCGCGTAGAGATTGTCCGGCAGGCTGCGAATGTACTCGAGGGCCTCTTTGAGCGGCACCACGTCGGCGTACTTCATGGCCATGTCAAAAAGATTGATCTTGTGCGACGCCTGGCCGCGGTCGAAGACGCATTCTTCGACCACCGAGACTTTCATGTTGTAGGAAAAGGCGTCGATGACGCTGGCACGGACGCAGCCGCTGGTGGTTGTGCCCGTGACGATCAAAGTGTCGGCATGAACTTCGGTCAGCATGCTCATGAGCGGCGTGCCGAAAAAGGCGCTCGGTTTTTGTTTGTGCACGACGATATCGCCCGGTTGCGGCGCGATCTCGGCGACGATTTGATTGGCTTTTTCCCATTGATCGGTCATGTCTTCGGTGCTGCGGCTGCTTTTCGCAGCCCAGCCGCCGATCAGCGTCGTGCTGTTTGAGCGGTTTTCTTCCGCCGTGGTGTAAAACGTCGGCAGATGTTTTTTGCGCGCTTCAGTCAGCAGCTCACGAATGTTATACACGCCGTCCCAGCCCTCTTCGCCGCAGCTGGTGCGAAAGCGCTTGACCGATTCCAAAATCGGCTCGGGCTTGTCACCGGTAAAATTGTAATTGACATCGATGATCAAGAGCGCGGGCCGCTGGCCAAAACCGGCCTTTTTGCCGAAACCTGAAAGCTTGAAAACTTCTTTATCGCGCGGCGTCAGAATGTCGTCCCAACTGGCCATGGCGGATCCTCCCACTCGTTGATGCGCGATGTTCATAACAATCGCCGTGCTTTGTCAAGCTAGTGATTGCGCGCTCTTTTACTGATAGAAACGTTGAACGGTGAGCAAAACATGAAACGGTTATTCATTGTAATTCTAGTTGCATTGACAACCGGCTGCGGCATACCCGTCGCGGTCTGGACAACCGGTGAGGTGCCCTTCGTGCCGACGCCGCCGGAAGTGATCGACCGCATGCTGCAAATGGCTCAGGTAAAGAGCACTGATTCGATCTATGACATCGGCAGCGGCGATGGGGCGATCATTATTTACGCCGCGAAAAAATACGGCGCGCGCGGCGTCGGCATCGAAATCGACCGCGATTTGGTCTTGAAAGCGCGCAACAAAGCGTTTGTCGAAAAAGTGGAACATCTGGTCGAGTTCCGCGAGCAGGACGCTTTTACGGTGGACGTGTCGCCGGCAACCGTCGTGACGCTCTACATGCTACCCGAGTTCAACGCCAAGTTAGCACCCATCTTGGAGCGCCAGCTCAAACCGGGAACTCGAGTGGTCTCGCATGACTACGAGATTCGCGGCTGGGTGCCCGACCGCGTCGAGGACATGCCTGGCCACGTGCTCCACAAGCACACGATCCTGTTGTTTGAAATCCGTTGATCTGGGCAGTCTAGAACTCTGGCAAGTCGTAAAAGCGTGTCGGATTGGTTTCCAAAATCTTGGTTTTCGCCGCGTCGCTGATATCTTTGCGATCCGTCAAAGTTTTTGCGGCGAATCGTTCGCGGTCGCCGTGCGGCATGTCGGAAGCGAACATCAGTTGTGTGTCGCCGACCAAATCGAGAACTTGCGGCAGCAGAATGTCTTCGACTTCGGAGCTGAAATACAGGTTGCCCTTCTTGATGTATTCTTCCGGCGCCAGTTTCTGTATCGGCGCCGTGCGCGAAACGATGTTAGACAGGTTCTTGCCGGAGTGCTGAAAGCGATGGTGCAACCGTTCGAGAATGAAATGCACCCACAGGCAGCCGGCCTCTAGGTAAACAACGCGCAGCTTTGGAAACTTGTCGAAGATGCCGCCGCTCATCATCGACACCATGCCCATCAACACCGGCATCAAAAAGGGAATGACGCCCGAGGGATAGATGTGCGTGTAAAGATTGTTCAGCGACGGACAGGCCCAACCAACATGCACCGCCAGCGGCAAGTTTTCGCTTTCCATCGCTTCATAGAATGGCAGAAGGCTGGCGTCGTCGAGCAGCCGATCGCCGGCGGTGCCGAGAATCATCATGCCGACGGCTCCCAGCTTTTTTGCTTCCTTCACTTGTTTAACCGCTGCGGGAATGTCGTCGAGGTTCGCCACACCCACCCACTTGAGCCGCTCATGGCGGCCCAGCACATCACCCAACCAACGGTTGTACGCGTCGCACATGGCCGAGACATAGGCGGGATTGCTGCTGAGCGGATAGGCAAGAAAAAGCGTCGGGTACATCACTTGGATCGCGATATTTTCTTCATCCATGATCTGTAAGCGTTCACTCAGATTGGTCAGCTCCATGCTGCCGACCGTGTCAGGTTTCCGCTGCGCGTGGCGCACCGGTTTACCGTTATAGCTTGTAGGCGTGCCTAAATTGTTGCAGCCGCGGCCGACGCGGCGCGGCAGGAGCTGCTCATCGATCATCCAATAGGCGAGGCCTTCTTCGGGGCCGGGCACAACGACGGGTCGAAACGGGCGAAACTCGGGGGCGAAATATTTATCGCTGAAAGTGATCGGGTTTTCTTCGACGTGGCCGTCAGCATCGATGACACGCATGGGGAATTCCTCCGCTTGATTTAGCTGTTTTTCTTATAACAAGAGGAGTTTGCGCGATTCAACCACAAAGCGATGTCAGAGTGACGGAGCGCTGAAGCAAGTCAATTGGGGCACGCGGCGATGATTCGCCGCGGGAAAAAGGACCGGGGGGATGGTCCCATAGCGTGAGGAAAAATCCGCCTCGGTCTTTCTTGCAACGCGGGAAGAGAAATTAGTTCCAGCCGTAGAGCCGCTTGGCGTTTTCTCCGAGTATCCGCTTCTTGCTTTGTTCAGATAGATCCTTGCGCTCGCGAATGGTTTTCGTCACATAGGGAAACATGCCGTCCCAGTGCGGGTAGTCTGACGCAAAAATAATCTTATCATCGCCAAGGTGCTCGATCGCAAAGGGCAGGGTTTTCTCCTCGGGCTCGAAGGCGAAGAACCAGTTGCCTTGACTGATATATTCACTGGGTTTGTGTTTGCACAGCGGCGCTTCGACTTTGCCGCGCTTTTCCCACTCTTCGTCCATCCGTTCGATCCAATAGGGCGCCCAGCCGACGCCGCATTCGAGAAACGAGATGCGCAGTTTGGGAAACTTCTCTGGCACGCCAGCATACATCAAGCCGGCAAATTGAATAACGGTCTCCACCGGGCGGCCGATGGTGTGCATAAAGATAAAACTGTCAAAGCGTTTGTCGCCCGCCGGCGTCTCGCGCCGATTGTGCACGCTGAGGGGAACATTTAAGCGCTGCATTTCTTCGTAAAGCGGCCAGAAAGTTTTTGAGCCGAGGTGCTCTTTGGTGCCTTGGGTCGCCACGGCGATGGAGCAAAGGCCAAGCTTAGTCACCGCACGGTTGGCTTCAGCAACTGCCGCCTCGGGATCTTGCAGCGCCACCAGGCCTACCGCTTTCAGACGCGGGCTGTGTTTGCAAACTTCGGCGGCGTAGTCGTTGTAGGCGCGCGCGTAGGCGACTGCGTAGTCGCGCTCCATGAAACCGTTAACGGCGAAGCTGCTGGTCGGAAACAGCACGGCGACGTCGATGCTTTCTTTGGTCATGTCGGTCAGGCGAGTCGGAATGTCAACTTCCTCCAGGCCGCCCACTAAACCGCCCAGATTGGTGTCCAAGCCGTCGGAGGGCAGCAACCTGCCGCCGCGTTTGTTGAAAGGTTCGGTTAAGTATTTTCTGATATCGGAATCTTTTTCGACGATATGGCCGTCGGCATCGATCGTGTTCATGTTCATGGCATGCCTCCCTTGAGTTTCGAGCTTCGCACAAAGCTTAGTCGTTAGCGGTTATTGCTGTCAAATTCTCTCTAGGGCTAGAGAAATCTTCGGAGTCCTTCGACTGGCTCAGGACGAACGGATCAGATGCTGTCAATTGCACACATTGCGGCCTCTTTGGCTCCTTGCGCTTTGCCCTTTGCGCTTGCCTCCCTGCTCCGCGCTCCCTGCCGTGCCGCCTTGCACCCCCAAATGCGATATTGCATATTGACTGTGATGCTCGTCGACACTTTCAAACGCCCGGTGAAAGACCTGCGGATTTCGGTCACCGACCGGTGCAATTTCCGCTGCACCTATTGCATGCCATTGGACGAGTACGAGTGGATCCATAAGAGGGAAATTCTCACTTTTGAGGAGATCACCCGGCTCGCGACCCTGTTTGTCTCTCTCGGTGTCGAGAAAATTCGCCTGACCGGCGGTGAGCCGCTGGTGCGCCAGGACCTACATCAACTGGTGGCCAAGCTCTCTGCCATCGATGGTCTCAAAGACATTTGCTTGACGACCAATGGCGCGCTGCTGGCGGAAAAGATCGCGGCGCTGAAAGACGCCGGTCTTAAGCGCGTCAATATCAGCGTCGATTCGTTGGATCCCGGGAAGTTTCGGCGCATCACCAAACGGGGAGATTTGGACAAGGTGCTCGACGGCGTCTTTGCCGCAAAGCAGCATGGACTTGCGCCGATCAAACTGAACGCGGTAGTAGAGCGCGGCGTCAATGACGATGACATTCTCCCGTTGGTCGAGTTTTGCCGCGAGCATGGGTTCGCCATGCGCTTCATTGAGTACATGGACGTTGGCAATGCCAACAATTGGACTTCGGCCAAGCTGGTTTCCAAAAAAGAAATCATCGAGATCATCCACTCGCGCTATCCGCTCAAAGAAATCGGCCGCGCCGATGGCCACGCGCCGTCGGTGGATTACGAATTTGTCGACGGTAAAGGCGATATCGGCGTCATCGCCTCGGTCACCGAGCCGTTTTGTTCGAGCTGCACGCGGGCGCGCATCACTGCCGATGGCAAGTTTGTGACGTGTCTCTTCTCACAAGTGGGCCACGATCTTAAAGCCAAGCTGCGCAGCGGCGCTTCGGACGATGAACTCTTGCAACTGCTTAGTTCCATCTGGGGCCAACGCACCGATCGCTATTCCGAAGAGCGCCTGCGCGCGATGCGCTCGGCCAACTACGATCCCAAAGAGCATAAGAAGATCGAGATGATTTCTTTGGGCGGTTGATCAAACCCGCGCCCGCGCGTTCTCGCGAACCTCGAACTTTCGCACTGAGCCAACCGCCGCCAAGCTGGCGGCGACCACCGTCACCAGCGCGCCGCCTAGTGCCGTCGACGCGACCGGGCCTATGGCCGACGCCACTGCGCCGGCTTCGAATTGCCCGAGCTGCGGCCCGGTGTTGGTAAACATGCTGTTGACGCTTGTGACGCGTCCACGGATTTCGTCGGGCGTTACCAGTTGATTGATGGTGTTGCGCAGCACAAAGCTCACGGTATTCGCCGCGCCCGCTCCGGCGAGCATGAGAAACGATAGCCAGAAGGAATGCGAGATGCCGAAGAGCGCCGTGAAGATTCCATAGGCAGCGACAGCCATTAGAACCCATATGCCCGCACGCTGCGGGGGCCTGCGCACGCTCATGACCGCGCCCATGACGAGCGCTCCGACCGAATTGGCGGTGTAGAGTAATCCGAGTCCCTGCGGGCCGACGTTTAAGATGTCGCGGGCGTAGACTGGCAGGAGCGCCCGGCCGCTACCGAAAAAATTTTGCGCGAAATCCAACGCCATCATGGCGAGGATCACCGGATGCGCCCAGACAAACTCCACGCCTTCGCGCAGCGCTTTCATGGAGACCGCGCCGCGTCCGCCAGCCGTCTGCACCAGCGGGCGCATCATCGCCAACGCGGCCAACATTGCCAACCATGATAACGCATCGACGACGTAGCACAGCGCGGCGCCGCTGTGGGCAAGCAACAAACCCGCCAAGGAAGGGCCGACGATATTGGCCACCTGCCGTTGGGTGCTGCTCAAGGCCAGCGCGTTGGTGAGATCGCTGCGCGGCACGATGTTGGGAATAATCGCGGTCCGTGCCGGCTGCTCAAGGGCGCTGAACAGGGCGAGAAATAGACTGGCGGCATAGAGCACCCAAGGCGACACTTGCCCCCAAAGGGTTAGCAGCACGAGAACGACCGAGACAATCAATTGGCCGATCTGCGTCGCAATCAAAAGCTGACGCCGATTGACAGCGTCCGCCAGCAAGCCGCCGAACAGTAGCAACACCAACATCGGTGCACCGCGCGCCAAGCCGAGCATGCCCAACTGCAGCGGCGAGTTGGTCAGCTCGTAGATCTGCCACGCCATCGCCACGGTGGTGAACTGGGTGCCGACCAACGATAAAACCGAACCGCCCCAGTAAATGGCAAATTCACGATGCCGCAGCGCGGAGATCGGTGTGCGTCTTTCGTCGGGTCCTTTGACCGAGGCTTTATCGTTCATCGATTTTCCGAGAAGCGCCAGCTTCGCACTGCTCATGCCAATTGTCGAGCCAACAGGTGAATCTGTATGAGAGACACGGTATGACTTAAGTTGGCGTGGCGAAGAATTTCTCCTACCGCAGCAGATTCCAATGACCTTCAAACTATCGCGCGATGGCTGGCTGCTACTTGTCACCTGCGCGGTGCGTTCGTTTGCCTACGGCTTTCTCTCGGTCATTCTCGGTCTGTATCTCGATGCGCTTGGCCTCAGCGCGGCGACAATCGGTTGGATCTTTACCGCCGCGTTGGCCGGCGGCGCGGTGATGACGCTGCTCTTGACCAGCGTCGCCGATACGATGGGGCGAAAATTCCTGCTGGTCGTCGGCGCTTTGTTGATGGCTGCGGCAGGTGTGGCATTCGCTGTCACGAGTAATCCGTGGTTTCTAGCCATCGCGGCAGTTCTCGGCACCATCAGTCCGTCTGGAAAAGACATCGGGCCTTTTCTTTCGATAGAACAAGCGATCCTGCCGCAAACGACCGACGATCGAAATCGAACGACAATATTCTCCGTCTACAACCTTGTGGGGTCATTGGCAGGAGCGCTGGGCGCGCTTGCCGTCGCCGCGCCATCGTTCTTCTTGTTTTCCCAATTGGAAGGCTATCGGTATCTGATCTGGGGATACGTCTGTTGCGCTCTGCTGCTAGCGTTTTTGTTTGGCTTACTTTCACCCAGTGTGGAAGGTGCGAGAAAGCGCGACCCCGCAGCGCCAAGAGCTGGTTTGAATCGTTCGCGCGGTATCGTGATCAAATTGGCTGCGCTCTTTTCACTCGACGCGTTCGCCGGTGCGTTTATCGTGCAGAGCATCATGGCTTACTGGTTCTATCTGCGCTACAACGTCGATCTGAAATCGCTCGGCGGTATCTTCTTCGGCACGAATGTGCTCGCGGCGCTGTCATTTCTTGCTGCGCCAGCCATCGCGCGGCGCTATGGTTTGCTCAACACGATGGTCTTTACTCATCTACCGTCGAATGTGTTGCTCTTATTGGTGCCGCTGATGCCCAGCGTCGAGTGGGCGGTGGCGGTGCTTTTGTTGCGTCATCTGCTATCGCAAATGGACGTGCCGACGCGACAATCCTACACGATGGCGGTCGTCGAACCCGACGAACGCGCCGCGTCCGCCGGCGTGCTCTCCGTCGCACGGAATGTCGGAGCAGCCGTTGCGCCGTTGTTTACAGGAGCGATCCTCGCGGCGCCCGCGCTAGGGTTGCCGTTCTTACTCGCCGGCGGACTGAAGATTGTTTACGATTTGTGGATCTTCGGGGTCTTCCGGCATGTGAAGCCGCCGGAGGAGCAGCGATAATTCTGCCAAGCTTTCGCCAGATAGCAACTGTGGCCGCAGCCAGAAAATGCTTGCTCCATATCGAGCTTGCGCGAGGGCGTGATCGAAAAGGCCTCGCGATTCGGCCGGGCACTCTTCTAAGCGAAGCTATCGTCGATTATCGGCATCACATCGACGTCGTTAGGCGCTTGCTTTGCCGTGACGAACAAATCGGCTGACGTGTCCGGTCCGCAAAGCAAGATCAACAAGGTGAACTAAGCGGCGGCTGCAGACATTGCGCGGTCCTGTTGGTGAGCCGAATCGCTCCAACACCTCGGCCAATGAGCTCGGTGTACGCCAACCACCAAATCACCCTGTGCATGAAATCAAGTAAAGGCATTCGTCTCTTAGCATGCCGACGCTGGAGGATTTCGGTCTACCTCTCGACATCCGAAACAGAGTTCAAGCACGAGGCAACTACAGCCGAAATCGCCGCGCGAAGATTTTCAACTTTCCCTCCCGCGCGGTCCACACCATGAGATACTCACCTGGCTGATCGGTGGCGATAATCTTGCCGGAATAACTCGGGCGATTTTCGTTGGTCAGTTGCAGCACCGGCGCAGAGTTGTTGGACAGATCGCGAACCAAGATCGCGCCGTCGGGACTCGATCGGCCCGAAGTCCAACTGAGGTAGAATCGCCGCTGTTCACGATCGCTGAAAACATGGGGCACAAGGTCAAGATATTGTGAGTTGGGATCAGTTGGAGAAACAACAACGGGCTTCGACCACGTGACTCCGTCGCGTGAGTTGGCCATGACGATTTCCGCTGAGCCGTCTTTGACGTAATCCAACAGCGGCGAGCCGGGACGGTAGCGCGTCCAAACCATGACGCGATCACCGTTCGCGTTTGCCAACACGTGGGGAAAATCATCTTCCTCCGGACTTCTCGTGATTTGCTGGGGCGCAAACCAGTTTTTTCCGTTATCGTGCGACTGAACTGCAAACAATTCGCGATTGCCGGTGCGACCGGACGACCAAACAATCCACAGAACACCCTTGGCATCTTCGTAAACCGTCGGCGCCCAGTCTTTGCCTTCTTTTGTGATGGTCGTCGGTCGGGCCCAGGTGTGACCATCGGATGAGTTGGTATAGAAAATATCACGCCGCCCGCCGGCTCTTTGCAGCCGAAACCATCCTAAATGAAAGGTGCCGTCGCGTGACTGAGTAAGCGATGGATAAAAGTTTTCCCCGGGTCCGTCCGGAATACGCCTTTCGTTGGTCCAAAGTCGTCCATCGCGCGAGCTGCGCATCGTGAGATTGGCCTGGTTGCCTTGCTTTGCCGACCAGACCACATAAAACTGACGGTCGCGTCCCACGATCAGCGTCGGATCTTCGTCGTCATCCGCACTGTGACTCACGCGCACCGGCGCAGATAGGTCAAGATTCGTGATCGGTGAGGTATCGAACGCTTGGCGCGGCGGCGCGCACGCGCTAAGTAGGAAGATCGCCGACAACAGAAAACCTAACATGAACTTGAACATACCAGAGTAGTCGACTCGATGACCAACGAATTGAAGAAAGGCAGTTTTCTTGAAGTTCTGGGCGTCGCCCTGCGCTTGGGACTCACTTCCTTCGGTGGGCCGATCGCACATCTTGGCTACTTTCGCGACGAATACGTGACGCGGCGCAAATGGCTCGATGAGCGCAGCTATGCCGATGTGGTTGCGCTGTGCCAATTTTTGCCGGGGCCGGCGAGCAGCCAAGTGGGCATGGCGATCGGCATCGCGCGCGCGGGATTGCCCGGAGCATTAGCCGCATGGTTGGGATTTACTTTGCCTTCGGCTTTGTTGCTGGTCGCGTTCGCGTTCGGGATTAATGCGCTCGGCGGCGCGGCCGACAGCGGTTGGTTGCATGGACTGAAAGTCGTGGCGGTGGCCGTGGTCGCCCAAGCCGTTTGGGGCATGGCGAAAGGATTGTGTCCCGATCGACAACGGGCAACCATCGGGATCGTCGCGGCGATAATAACGTTAACTTGGCCAACGGCGGCGGGGCAGTTGGCTGCGATCTTCGGCGCAGGAATCGTTGGCTGGCTGCTCTTGCCGCCGACGGCACTGGGCAGCGACTCGCATGCTCGGTTTCCCGTGAGCAAGCAAGTCGGTGTGTTCGCATGGGTAATTTTTTTCGTGTTACTTTTCGGCTTGCCAATATTAACTCAAATTTCCGGGAGCAAATCGCTGCACGTGTTCGACGGCTTTTTTCGCGTCGGTTCGCTAGTCTTCGGCGGCGGCCACGTCGTGCTGCCATTGCTGCAAACAGAGGTCGTTGGCCCCGGTTGGTTGACCAATGAACAGTTCGTCGCCGGCTACGGCGCAACCCAGGCTGTGCCCGGGCCGTTGTTCACTTTTTCGGCTTATATCGGCGCAGTGATGAATGGTTGGACCGGTGCTTTGCTGACGCTAATCGCAATTTTCTTGCCGTCCTTTTTGCTCGTCGTCGGTGCCCTGCCGTTTTGGGATTCGCTCCGCGCCAACGGGAAATTCCAATCGGCATTGAGCGGTATCAATGCCGCTGTCGTAGGGTTGTTGCTGGCTGCGCTCTACAAGCCGGTGTGGACCAGCGCGATCCTCACGCCCGCGGATTTCACTCTCGGGCTGACGGCCTTCGGGTTATTGATGTATTGGAAGTGGCCGCCGTGGGTTGTGGTTGTCTTGAGCGCTGTGAGTGGGGAGATCCTCTCAAACGTCTGATTTTTCCGTGCGATGACGCTGGGACCGAAAGTTTCTTGGTAGCGCTATTGTTCGCATGCACCTCCGAGGATAGACTCGCAGCATACCCACTGTCGTGTTCGCGTTCTGTGGAGGAGTCATCGGAATGTCAGGCGGATAGACCCGTTTGCATCTCTTCGAAAAGAGTCTTGGCACCTGTTCGTCAGTCAGAATTCTTGCGCATAATAGGCGACTACCCCGGCTGCTGTCAAAGTTTTTTCGATTGACGGCAAAGCTTTCGGTAGCTTTAGGGGGAACTTCAGACCAGAGTGGCAGGCAATAGGCGGGTGAACAGCAGGGCAGCACGCCAATCTGCGCCCCAAGCGCGGGCGGAGATTGGCGAGAGGGAAGCAAGAATTAGCGCATCTCAGTAGCTGCCTCTGGTAATGACGATTTCTTTGATCGTTACGTCTTTGACAGGGCGATTGTTAAAGTCACGAGGGACGTTACCAATCGCAACAACCACATCTTGGCCTCTAATCACTTCTCCAAAAACGCTGTGTCTATTGTCCAGATTCGGCGTCGCTACGTGCGTGATGAAGAACTGGCTGCCGTTGGTGTTCGGCCCGGCGTTGGCCATTGAGAGAATGCCGGCCTTGGAATGTTTCAGATCGGGATGAAACTCATCGGCAAAGCGATAGCCCGGCCCGCCGGTGCCGTTGCCGAGCGGGTCGCCGCCCTGAATCATGAAGCCGGGGATAACTCGATGAAAAATCGTGCCGCTGTACAGGGGCTTTTTTACCTTTTCTTGGGTTTTCGGATCGGTCCATTCCTTCGAGCCGTTTGCCAGGCCGACAAAATTAGCGACGGTATTGGGCGCTTTGTCTTCGAAAAGCTGCACGACGATGTCGCCCATGCTGGTTTTGAAAGTCGCGTAGACCGGACCTTTTTTGTCCTGGGCATGGGCGCTGACAATAGCTAGACCTATCGTTAATGCTGCGATCGCGAAAATCTTTTTCACCGGTTCCTCCTGGTTTATTACTTCTGTCCTAGCTCAGCCATGATTTCATTGACGAAACGCAGATCCATATATTCACGGGCCGGCCGCTTCGCTTTGATGTTCAGTGCGGTGGCTTGCCACTGGGCCATTAGCTCGACACCTTTTTCCGTCGGCACCGGCACCAGCGCTTCTTTGACAAGATTGTAAGCGTCGAGGGCGGCGTCGCGGTCCATGCGAAAATGTTTAACCATTGTATGCACCGCATCGTCGCGGTTCTCCCGGGTGTGGAGGACGCCGCGAACGATGGCGCGGGTCATGCGTTTTACCAATTGCGGATTTTCTTTAATGGTCTTGCCGGTGGCGGCAAGACCGCTGAAGGAGGTGTCTTTAAATAGGTCGGCCAGGTTGGCAATGCGCTTGAAGCCGGCTTTGATGGCGACGTAATCGGAGGGCGGCGCCAACAAACCCGCTTGCACGATGCCCTGTTGCATGGCGGCGATCTTCGGTTGACTGCCGGGAATGCTGACGTATTGGACATCTTTCTCGGGGTTCATCTTATAGAGTTCTAACAGCGCCTTGGTGCCGGCAAAGGTCGAACCGCCGAAGCTGACGCCGATTTTTTTGCCCTTGAGGTCGGTGACACTCTTGATGTCCGGCGTGACCATCATCGAAAACGTCGGCCGGCCAACCATTTGCGCGAGCAGAATAATATCGCTGCCCTCCCAAATCGAAGGCATCTGCGGGCCCACCGAGAAGATGAAATGAATTTGATTGCCGATCAGGGCCTGCACCGCGGTGACCGCGTTACGCACAGAAATTAGCTCAGCATCGAGCCCCTCGCGCTTGTAAAAGCCCTTTTCTAGGGCAACGAAAGCCGGTAAGAACTGTACGTTGGCGGACGGGTAGGCGCCGCGCACCGGCTCGGCTCCGGCATGGGTGCAATGGAGCAAAATCGACGCCGCAATGATGCCAATGAACTGCTTCATGGGGCTCCTTTGGACAGAATTTTGCCACAATAGTTTCAGCCAAACGGCATGGTGCTTGGGAATGTCGGGCTTCGGATTATTCCTCCAAGCTAAACAAAGGTCGCACAGGGGTCAAGCAGGGCTACGACTTTTTGACAATAGGGTGGCTGGATGGTATAGCAAACTTGCTCAAACAAAGGACTGACTTCAATGGCATGGTTCGATCGCAATGTCGGCGGTAAAAAGGGTCAAGAGGAAGAGCGCCCGGTGGTGCACGAAGCACCGGCAGCGCCGGTGACAGCGGCTCCGACGCCAACGCCGCCGCCGGTGCAGGCACAAACACCGACGCCGAAGCCGCCCGAGCCTGCGCCAACGGTGGCGAAAGATACTCCGCCGCGGGTGCCCGACCCAGCACCGTCGCTGGTTGCGGCCTTACATAAAGGGAGCAGGGTTAGCGGTCAGCTGATTTTTCAAGGCGCGGCGCGTATCGACGGCAGCGTCGATGGCGAGATCCAGTGCCATGGTAAGCTGACCATCGGCGAAGGCGCCGAAGTTAAGGCCAAGATTTCTGGCCAAATCGTAGTTGTGCAGGGCCGGGTCGAAGGTAACGTCACGGCAAAAGAAAAAGTGGAGCTGCTTGCGCCGGCGCGCTTGTTCGGTAACATCAGTGCGCCGCGCTTGACGATTACAGAGGGCGTGGTTTTTGACGGCGACTGTTCGATGGGGGTAGGTAAGCCAAAGAGCACGGTTGCCGGGTCACAGAGCGCTAGCGCCGAGAAGGCGGGTGCGGCGCAGAAGGTACCAGCCGAGTCATAAACTTTACGACTTCGTTCGCTGTTCGCCTCATCTCTTAGTTCCTACGTTCATTCCTTAGGTTGAAGGTAGGTTTTTTATATTGGGTGGCTCACGGGCCGCCCGAAGGATCACGGCAACCGCTGTGTTGGCCGGCTTGTTGATGGTAACGCTAATCGAAAGCGCATGATTCATTTAGACATAAGCATCCTCTATCAGGTAGTGTTGTTCGTCGTCCTTTGGATGATCCTGAGCAAGCTATTCTTCAAGCCCTACATAAGTTTGCTGGAAGAGCGGGAACGCAAGACCACCGGCGCACAGCTTGATTCCTCCGACCTTGAACACGACGCTGCTCATTTAAAAGCCCAATACGAAGAGCGCATGGCCAAAGCGCAGGCGTCTGCCTATGCCGCCAAAGACGCGCTGCTTCAGGACGCGCGCCAGCAGCGCGAAAAAATTCTCGCCCAAGCCCGAGAAGATGCCGCGAAAAATCTCGACCAGGTGCGCCGCGACGTCGTCGCCGCACTGGCGCAGGAGAAGCAGCTCGCCGACGCGGAGGTTTCCCGCGTCGCCCAGGACATGGTGAGTAAGGTTCTGGGGAGGAGCGTGTCGTGAGCCTGTTGGACCTTCTCGCTCCCGCCCAGGCGTGGGCGGCAGGTGGCGCCGGTCATCATCCGTCGATCGCCGATCTCATCTGGCCGCTCGGCAACTTTCTCATTTACCTGTTCATCATCGTTAAATTCGCACTGCCGTTGGTGCGCGATTTTCTGCGCTCGCGCCGCCAGGAAGTGGTCGAGACGGTGCAATCCGCCTCCGCCAAAAAACAGGCCGCCGAAGCCCTAGTCAGCGAATACAAAGGCAAGATCGCCGGCCTCGACAAAGAAATCCAAACACTCGAAAACACTTTGCGTGACGAAGGTCAGCGCGAAAAGACCAAGCTTGTCGACGAAGCCAACGCGATGGCGACAAAAATTAAAGACGATGCGCGCTTTCTCGCCGACCAAGAAGTTAAGATGGCGCGGCAAAAAGTGCGCGAAGAGATGGCCAATCGCGCCGAAGCGAGCGCGCGCGAGTTGGTCCAGCGCAACCTCTCGGCGGCTGACCAGGGCCGTTTGGTGGACGACTTCATTCAAAGCATTGGACAGGCCCGATGATCGAAGGCAGCCTAGCGAGACGTTATTCCCGCGCGCTTTTCCAGCTGGCCAACGAGGCCCGTCAGGAAGACGGCGTCGGCACGGAGATCGAGCAGTTCAATGCGGCCTATAACAGCTCTGAGCTGCAGCAAGTTCTAACCAACCCGGCCTTCGGCGTCGATGTCCGCAAAAAAATTCTCAGCCAAGTGATGCAGTCGCAGCAGTTTTCGTCGTTGACCGTGCGCTTTCTGTCGCTGCTTTTGGAACGCGATCGGCTGGCGCATCTGGGCGGCATCGTTAGCTGCTATCGTCGATTGTTGAATCAAGCCAAGGGGCGTGTCGAAGCCAAGGTGGTCAGTGCCAGCGCCCTCGATGACGGTATGGTCGAGCGCGTGCGCACGCAGCTGCGGGGCATATCCGGCAAGGAAGTCGTGCTGCAGCAGGAGGTCGATCCTAACCTGCTGGGCGGCCTGCTGGTCGAGTTGGAAGGCAAAGTTTACGACGGCAGCGTGCGCACCCAATTGGAAAAGATGAAGCAGCGCATCGCCCGCGCCTAGTGTGTGAAAAGTAGCAGCTGAAAACGGAACATGCTTCGACAAGCTCGGCATGAGCGGTCAACGGACATACATCCGAGTCCGTTCGTCCTGAGACCTGTCGAAGGACTCCGACAGTGTTTCGTGGAGTTTCTAAGGAGCAAATAGATGGAGATCGGAACAGCGGAAATCAGCCGGATCATAAAAGAACAGATCCGCGACTACGAAAAGACGGTTGAAATCCAAGAAGTCGGCACCGTGCTCTCCACCGGCGACGGTATTGCCCGCGTGCATGGCTTGGACAAAGTCGCCGCCGGTGAGCTGCTCGAATTTCCCCATGGGATCTTCGGCATCGCGCTGAACTTGGAAGAAGACAACGTCGGCGCCGCGCTGTTCGGCGAAACCCATATGATCCGCGAAGGCGACACGGTGAAGCGCACCGGCCGCATCGCGGAAGTGCCGGTCGGCAAAGCCTTGGTTGGCCGCGTGGTCGACGCCCTCGGCGGGCCGATTGACGGCCGCGGTCCGATCGATACCAACGAGCGCCGCCGTATCGAATTGAAAGCGCCGGGCATCGTTGCGCGCCAGCCGGTGAAAGAGCCGCTGCAAACCGGCCTCAAAGCTATCGACGGCATGATCCCGATCGGCCGCGGCCAGCGCGAGCTGATCATCGGCGACCGCCAGACCGGGAAAACCGCCGTAGCCGTCGATGCCATCATTAATCAAAAGGGCGGCAACGTTATCTGCATCTACGTCGCCATCGGCCAGAAGCGTTCCACCGTCGCGCAGGTCGTCGACAAGCTCAGAGAGTCCGGCGCCATGGACTACACCATCGTCGTTGCCGCGACGGCATCGGACTCCGCGCCCTTACAATTTATTGCACCCTATTCGGGCTGCACCATCGGCGAGTTTTTCCGCGACAACGGCGGCCACGCATTGGTGATCTACGACGATCTTTCCAAACACGCCGTGGCCTATCGGCAATTGTCCTTGCTCCTGCGCCGGCCGCCGGGACGTGAAGCGTATCCCGGTGACGTTTTTTATCTGCATTCGCGCCTGCTCGAGCGCGCCGCGAAAATGAGCGCCGATCGCGGCGGCGGTTCGCTGACCGCGTTGCCGATCATTGAAACCCAAGCGGGCGACGTGTCGGCTTACATTCCGACCAACGTCATTTCGATCACCGACGGACAGATCTTTTTGGAAAGCGATCTTTTCTATTCTGGCGTGCGCCCGGCGATCAACGTCGGTATTTCGGTGTCGCGCGTCGGCGGCAACGCGCAAATCAAAGCGATGAAGCAAGTTGCCGGAACCCTGCGTTTGGAATTGGCCCAATACCGCGAAATGGCCGCCTTCGCCCAGTTCGGTTCCGACCTGGATGCGGCGACGCAGAAGCAGTTGAACCGCGGCGCGCGCCTGGTCGAATTGTTGAAGCAGGGCCAATATCAGCCGCAGCGGGTCGAGCAACAGATCGTCATCATCTACGCCGGCACCAACGGCTTTGTCGACGATTTGCCGGTGACATCGCTGAAAAGATACGAGCAAGAGCTGTTCTCGTTCATCGAGTCGCGGCACAAAGACGTCTTCGACGATATTTTGAAAAAGCGCGAGCTCGACGGCGACCTGCGCGGCAAGCTGAACAAAGTTTTGGAAGAGTTCAAAGGGATATTCAAAGCCTAGTTTCGAGTTTTGGGTTTCGAGTTTCGTGTTGAACCCGTAACCCGAAACGCGAAACTCGAAACACCACGAACCCATGGCCACACTCAAAGCCATAAGAAAACGGATCAGCTCGGTAAAGAACACCCAGCAGATCACCAAGGCCATGAAAATGGTCTCGGCGGCCAAGCTGCGGCGCGCCCAGGAGGCCGCCGTGCAAGCGCGGCCCTATGCCGAGAAGATGACCGAGCTGTTGAAAAACGTTTCGACGCGGGTTTCCAGCAGCGCCCATCCGCTGCTCACCAGCCGTGAGGAGAAAAAAGTTCAGCTGGTGCTCTTTACCTCGGATCGCGGCCTGTGCGGCGGCTACAATACAAACATGATCCGTGCCGCCGAAGCGTTTGTACGCCAGCACTCGGGCGACAAAGAGATCGAGTTGACCTTGGTCGGCCGCAAGGGCGCCGATCACTTCCGCCGCCGCGGCGCCAAGATTGCCGATCGCTACGGCGACATTCTTTACAAGGCGCCCGATGAGTTGGCGAGTGAAATCGCCCAAAAGTTAATTGATCGATTCATCAGCGGCGACGCTGACGCGGTTTACATTGTCTATAGCCGCTTCCGTTCGGCGTTATCGCAGGTGCCGACGTTGGAAAAGCTGTTGCCGGTGTCGTTAACGCAAGCTAGCGAAGCGGAAGCGGCGCAGCAGACCGAATATGTTTATGAGCCAGGTGTTGAACAGTTGCTAGCGAGTCTTTTACCCCGGGTCACCGGTGTGGCGGTGCAACGGGCGCTCTTGGAAGCGACCGCCAGCGAACATGGCGCGCGCATGACCGCCATGGAGTCAGCATCGGGCAATGCGGCCAAGATGATCGGCTCGTTGACGCTGCAAATGAACCGCGCGCGCCAAGCCTCGATCACGCGCGAGCTGTTGGAAATCGTCGGCACGGCGGAAGCATTAAAATAAGTTTCGGGTTTCGAGTTTCGGGTTCCGAGTTAACGCGAAACTCGAAACTCGAAACTCGAAACTGTTCCGATTTGGAGGTTTGAACACAATGAGCATGGGTAAACTCACCCAGGTTTTGGGTGCGGTCGTCGACGTTGAGTTCTCCGACGGCGCGCTGCCGCCAATTTATAATGCGCTTAAGATCACCAACCCCGCCATCAGCGATGAGGAATGGAATCTAGTTATCGAAGTGGCGCAACATTTGGGTGAGAACACCGTGCGCGGCGTCGCCATGGATACCACCGAAGGTCTGGTGCGCGGTATGGACGTGATGGATACCGGCGCCGGTATCAGCGTGCCGGTGGGTGAAGGAACCCTCGGCCGAATTATCAACGTCATCGGCGAACCGGTGGACGAAGCCGGTACGATCAAGGCGACCAAGCTCTCGCCGATTCACCGCGCCGCGCCTGAGTTTGTCGATCAAGAAACCAAAGTCCAAGCGCTCGAAACCGGCATTAAAGTCGTCGATTTGCTCGCTCCCTACGCCCGCGGCGGTAAGGTCGGCCTGTTCGGCGGTGCCGGCGTCGGCAAAACCGTTATTTTGATGGAGTTGATCAATAACATCGCCCAGAAGCACGGCGGTTATTCGGTCTTCGGCGGTGTCGGCGAACGGACCCGCGAAGGCAACGATCTCTGGCTGGAAATGAAGGAGTCGGGGGTTATCAACAAAACCTCGCTGGTTTACGGCCAAATGAATGAGCCGCCCGGAGCGCGCGCCCGCGTCGCTTTGACCGCCTTGACCCTCGCGGAATATTTTCGCGACGACGAAGGGCGCGACGTGCTGCTGTTCTTGGACAACATTTTCCGTTTCACCCAGGCGAACTCGGAAGTCTCGACCCTGCTCGGCCGCATGCCCTCCGCCGTCGGCTATCAACCGACCTTGTCGACCGACTTGGGCGAGTTGCAAGAACGCATCACCACCACGCGTAAAGGTTCGATCACTTCGGTGCAAGCGATTTACGTCCCGGCGGACGACTTGACCGACCCAGCGCCGGCGACGACTTTCGCCCATTTGGACGCCACCACCGTTTTGTCGCGTCAGATCGCCGAGCTGGGTATCTACCCGGCGGTGGATCCGCTCGATTCCACCTCGCGTATTCTCGATCCACTGGTAGTCGGCGAGGAACATTACGCGGTCGCCCGCTCGGTGCAGTTGATCCTGCAGCGCTATAAAGACTTGCAGGACATCATCGCGATTCTCGGCATGGACGAATTATCCGAAGACGACAAGTTGACTGTCGCGCGCGCCCGCAAGGTGCAGCGCTTCCTGTCGCAGCCGTTCCACGTCGCCGAGCAGTTTACCGGCACACCCGGGGAATATGTCGAATTGAAGGACACCATCCGCGCCTTCAAAGAAATTGTCGACGGCAAACACGACGATATTCCGGAACAGGCATTTTACATGGTTGGCACCATCGAGCAGGTGGCTGAGAAGGCCAAGAAGATGGCGGCGGCGTAAGAAGGCAACAGGCGAAAGGCAACAGGCAACAGGAAGAGATTCGGAGGCCGGGAGGCCCTGTTGCCTGGGATTTCAGAATGGCAGACAAAATCAGACTGAGAGTGGTGACGCCTAGCCGAATGCTCCTCGACGAGGAGGTCGACGAAGTCACTGGGCCGGGCGAGTTGGGTGAGTTCGGCGTGTTGCCGAACCACATTGCGTTTCTGACCAACTTGGTCCCCGGCGAGATGACTTATCTGCAGGGCGGCACACGTCATGTGCTGTCGGTCAGCGGCGGCTATGCCGAGGTGCTCGACAACGTGATGACCGTTTTGTCGCCTGCGGCCGAGTTCGCCACCGAGATTGACACCGCCCGTGCGCAGCGCGCCAAGGAGCGCGCCGAGAAACGCATGGGCGAGGTGAGCTGGGAAGACGCCGAGTTTGCGGGACTCGAAGAAGCGCAGCGCCGGGCCAACGCGCGGCTGCAGGTTGCTACCCGTCAAGCGAGAAGATAAAAAGAGGCAAGCATAGAAAGAAGGAGAACGCCTTATGGCCGAAGCAGCAAAACAAGAACCCGTCATTACTATGTGGAGTAAGGAATTTACCTACGACCGCTGGATGAAATCGAAGGGCATTCCGATCCACAAGGGTTATTTCATTCCCGATCTGCGCACCATCGAGTTGGAATGGTGGGAAGAACGCGGCGCCAAATCCGCGTTCATTCAGCTGCTGGGCCAAGAGGGTGTCAGCGCCTCGCGCGTCACCGAAGTGCCGCCGGGGAAATCGTTGCCGCCGGTAAAGTTTGCCCTCGACGAGATCATCTATGTCTTAACCGGCCGCGGTTTAACCACGGTTTGGGCCAACGACAACAGACCGAAAAAGAATTTCGAATACCAGGAACATTCGATGTTCTTGGTGCCGCGCAATCACTGGCACGTCTTCAGCAACATGACCGGCGATAAGCCGCTGCGGCTGTTTCATTACAGCTACATGCCGATGGCGATGTCTGCGCTTCCCGAGCCAGACATGTATTTCAACAACCCCTACGAACCGAAAATCACCGCCGATCAAGGCGACTTCTATTCGGAAGCGAAGATGGTTCAAGCGAAAGACGCCGACGAAGGCTTGGGCATGCGCGCCTTCTGGTACGGCAATTTCTTCCCCGACATGCGCGCCTGGAACAAGCTCGACGCCAACGAGCGGCGCGGCGCCGGCGGCAAGAGCGTGTTCATGCAGTTCCCCAATTCTGAATTGACCGCCCACATGTCGGTGTTCGCGCCGAAGACTTATAAAAAGGCGCACCGTCACGGCCCCGGCCGCGCCATCATCATCCCCGCCGGCGAAGGCTATTCGATCATGTGGGAAGAGGGCAAAGAAAAGATCGTCTGCCCGTGGCACGAGTGCAGCATGATCACCCCGCCGGATAAATGGTTCCATCAACATTTTAACGCCGGCGGCGACATGGCACGCTACTTGGCGCTCCATCCGCCGATGCAGTTCCACGGCCATGCGGAAAAAGTCGAAGACCGGGCCAAAGATCAGATCGAGTACCCGAACGAAGATCCGTTCATTCGCAAGAAGTTCGAAGACGAGTTGGGCAAGCGCGGCATCAAGAGCGAAATGCCGGCCGAATGCTACAGCAATCCAGAGTACGAGTGGTCGAAGGCGATGGGCAAACAATAGGCAGAATTACCAATCAACGACAAAAAAGGTCGGTTTGGAATCCCCGCTCCAGCGAGCGGGGATTCCTGTTATTGGCGCCCGAGAATTTTGAGGTGCAGCGAGATTGAGGCACAATCCTTCCGGACCGAAGGCAACAGAGTTGCGCTTACATGCCGCGATGTTGGGGCGACCTACGGATCGCCTGCGCTTTGCGAAGGACAGGGAAAGGGTCGAAAGATTGCACCAAGTGTCGAAGAACAACACGCGAGATTTGCGCTGAGGCCTTCACTCCTCCAGGATTGCACCGCAATCTCGCACTACCCAATCGTAGGAAAATAAAATGGCAGAAAAAATACAGAGGCTACCCATGCACGACGATATTTACGATCACGACCATCCGGATAATTTTATTATCAAAGAAGATGAGATCGTCACCGACATCGAAGGCTTGGAGATGTTCTCGCTTAAAAGCGTGGGCATTGACATCGGCTCTTCGACGTCGCACTTGATCTTTTCTTTGATCACCCTGCGGCGCGAAGGCGCGTCGCTGTCGGGCAAATTCCGGGTGACCAATCGCGAGGTGCTCTATCGCTCGCCGATCATGCTGACGCCCTATCTGTCGCCGACCAAGATCGACACCGACAAGGTCAACGCTTTTATTCAGAACGCCTACAAGGAAGCCGGTTTGACGCCGGAAGACGTCGACACCGGCGCGGTCATCATCACCGGCGAAGCGTTAAAAAAAGAGAACGCCCAGCCGATCGTCGAGAACTTCGCCAAGTACTCGGGCAAGTTCATCTGCGCTGCCGCAGGCCATAATCACGAAGCGCTGCTCGCCGCTTATGGCTGCGGCGCCGTCGATCTGTCGAAGTCGGAACACAAAACCGTGCTCAACGTCGACATGGGTGGCGGGACGACGAAGTTCTCGCTCGTGGAAGACGGGGTGGTGACACAGACCGCGTCGATCAGCATCGGCGCGCGCCTGATCGCCTTCGACGAGAAAGATAAGATCACCCGCGTCGAAGACCCCGGCGGCACGATGATGAAAGAGCTTGGCCATGCGGTTGCGGTCGGTCAGACAATTTCCGATAAAATGAAAGAAGACTTCGGCGCCTACATGGCGAAGATTCTTTTCGAGACTATCGAGCAGGGGCCGACTTCACCAATGGCGAAATCGTTGATGGTCACGGCGCCGTTTGTCAATTACACCGGCTTCAAACAAGTGCAGCACCTGGTCTTCTCAGGTGGCGTGTCGGAGCATGTCTACGATCACGATCCCAAATCCTACGGCGACATTGGCCCAGTGCTCGGCCGCAACGTGCGCGATTATCTGAAAAAACTGCCCAAAGACGTCCTGCGCGAACCGGTGGAAGGCATCCGCGCCACCGTCATCGGCGCCGGTGAATACACCATCCAAGCGAGCGGCAACACCAGCTATGTGTCCAATGAGAAGGCTCTGCCGGTGCATGGTTTGAAAGTCATTCAAGCGCCGGTGCGCGAGGGCGAGTCGGTGGCGGCCGCGCTGCGGCAATCGCTGCGCAAGTTCGACCTGGAACACTTCACTGCCGGCCTTGCGCTGTCGCTCACGGTCGCCGGCGTGCCCGACTATCAATCGGTGCGGCGCATCGCCGAAGGCATTGCCGAGATTCTGAAAGACGCCGACGATGCCAAGTGCCCGCTCTATCTGACGTTGGATCTCGACATCGCCAAATCTCTTGGCGGCATGTTGAAGGATGAGTTGAAAGTCAGCCGCGACATCATCGCCGTCGACGGCATCGAAGTCGGTGACTTGGATTATATCGACATCGGCGAATGTCTCGGCATCACCGAAGTTATTCCGGTCACCGTCAAGTCGCTGATGTTCCCGACCTCAAGCAGCGACTAACAATGTGCCGCTGCGCGAGTCTCAAGAGGCCTCGCTAAACGCGGGGCCTTTTTTTTGCTCATGGCCGAATACTATTCCCTTCAAGCCGCGCTGCTTTTTTCCATCGCGCACATTTTCGTGCGCCGCGGCCTGGTCGGTTCCAATGCCCTGACCGGTTCCGTTATTTCCCTTGGCACCAGCGCAGTGCTTTTCTGCACGATGGCTTTGTTGTGGGTACCGATCGCGCAGCATTGGAGGCCGGAGCTGGGCTATTTCATCGCCGGCGGCTTCTTTGCGCCGGCCATCGGGCAGACGCTCGGTTATATCGGCATGGAGCGCATCGGCGTCGCGCGCGCCTCGCCGATTGTCAATACGTCACCGCTCTTCTCATCGATCTTGGCGGTTTTGCTCCTCGGTGAAATCTGGGTGCAGCAGAACATCGCCGGCACACTGCTGGTGATTCTGGGCGTGGTTATCTTGTCATCGAGCAGCGCAGCCAAAGAGCAATGGCACAAGAAGGATTTGATCTTTCCGATCCTTGCCGCTTTGGCGTTTGGCATTTCTACGACGCTGCGCAAAACCGGATTGACCACGGTGCCGGTGCCGCTGTTGGCGGCGGCGGTGACGGTGGGCACGGCGTTTTTCGTCGTGCTCGGCATCGTCCGGCTGCGCGGCGGCTTCCAAAAACTAAATTTCACCAAGACCAGCAGCGCCTGGATGTTCGCCGGCGCCATCGTCAACTCCGGCGCGATCCTGTCGTTTTTTTCCGCGTTAAGCGTCGGCAGCATCGTGCGGGTGGAGCCGCTGGTGGCTTGCAATCCGCTGCTGACGATGATCTGGGCGTCGATTTTCTTGCGCCAAATCGAAACTCTGTCGAGCCGAAGTGTGCTCGGCGGCTTAGTCACCGTGGCCGGCACGGTACTGGTAGTGATGGTCAAGTAGGCAGGCCCTGGACATCTATTTTTCCTTTCAAGCGGCGCTGTACTTCTCGATCGCCCATATCCTGATTCGGCGCGGGCTGACTGAGTCGAACGCGATGACCGGCGCGTTCATCTCGCTGTCCATGAGCGCCGTCGTGCTCTGGTGCGCGCTGCCGTTTTTCGTGCCGCTTTCGGCACTGGCCGATCCCGCCATATTGATCTTTGTTGCGGCGGGAATTTTTGCACCGGGTATCGGCCGGACTTTGAGCTATGTCGGTATCGAAAGAATCGGCGTGGCGCGCTCGGTGCCGATTGTTAACTCCTCGCCGATCTTCGCATCGGTTTTTGCGGTGATCTTTCTCGCCGAAGCCTGGGTGCTACAAAATATCGTCGGCACCCTGCTGGTGATCGGCGGCATTGTGATACTTTCCATGGCCAAGCCGGCCCAAGGCGAATGGCGCAAGATCGATATCATCTATCCTTTGATCGGCGCGGTCGCGTTCGGCATCTCCACGACGCTGCGTAAGGCCGGGCTCGGTTACATCAATATCCCGCTGCTCGCCGCGGCGATGACGGCGGGTGCCGGCGCGCTGTTCTCGTTGGCGTTGCTCAAGTATCAAGGCGGCAGCAAGGCTTTTAAACTCACGCGCAATAGCGCCGCCTGGCTGTTTCCCGCGGGAGCTTTTAATACCGCGGCGATGCTGTCGGTATTCTTCGCCTTGAGCCACGGCAAAGTCGTCATCGTCGAGCCGCTGGTAAGCTCCAATCCGGTGTTGACGCTGACGCTGACGGCAATTTTCCTACGCGACGTCGAGTCGATCTCGCTGCGGGTCATCATCGGTTCCGCGCTGACGGTGACCGGGACGATCTTGGTGGTGCTGGTGAAATGAGCGCTATGGGATGATAGATTATCAGCTTTGCTGAAAAACCGATCGGGGTCCTTCGACAAGCTCAGGACGAACGGAATTGAAGTCTCAAACATGTCACAAAATCCGTTCATGCTGAGCTTGTCGAAGCATTCTTCGGGGTTTTCAGCAGAATCATTACCTAGATCTACTTTTTGGAGGAAATCATGTCGAAGGCGATGCAGGGCGAGCGAAAAATGTGGAGCAAAGTGTACACCTACGACGAATGGATGGAAGCCCAGGGCGTGCCCATCTATCGCGGCTACTACATCGAGGATCTGCGCACGTTGCAGTTAGGGTGGTGGGATGCGCGGCAGTGCCATTCGGCATTCATTCAATTGGTCGGGCAGGAAGGCGTGACTTCTGCCCGGGTGACCGAGATCCCCGCCGGCAAGACGCTGCCACCGCTCAAGTTCGCTCTCGATGAAATTGTTTACGTTGTCGAAGGCCGCGGCCTGACAACGATTTGGGCAGGAGATAAACGGCCGCGCAAGACCTTTGAGTGGCAAAAGCACAGCATGTTCTTGCTGCCGCACAATTACACCCATCAGTTCACCAATATGCAGGGCGACAAGCCGGTGCGTTTGCTGCACTATAATTACATGCCGCTGACGTTATCAGGCGTGCGCGATGTCAATTTCATCTTCGGCAGCAATTACGAAAGCAACGACATCCAGAACGAGATGGATTTTTACTCCGAAGCCAAGATGGTCTCACAGAACCAGCTCGACGAGACTTGGGGCCGGCGTGCCTACTGGTTCGGCAATTTCTTTCCCGACATGCGCGCCTGGGATAAGCTCGACACCAATGCGCGCCGGGGAGCCGGCGGGCGCAGCGTTTACATTCAATTTCCCGATTCAGAAATGTCGTGCCACATGTCGGTGTTCGACGCGCGGTTGTACAAGAAAGCGCACCGCCACGGCCCCGGCCGCGTCATTGTGATTCCGGTCGGGGAGGGCTACTCGATCATGTGGGAAGAGGGCAAAGAAAAGGTCGTGGTGCCGTGGCACGAAGCCAGCCTCTTCGTGCCGCCGAACAAATGGTTTCATCAACACTTCAACGCCGGCGGCGAACCGGCACGCTACCTGGCGCTTCACCCGCCCATGCAGTTCCACGGCCATGCGGAAAAAGTCGAAGACCGTGCCAAGGATCAGATCGAGTACTGCAACGAAGACAAATGGGTACGCGAAAAATTCGAGGGCGAGCTGGCGAGCCGCGGGCTGACTTCACTAATGCCGCCGGAGGCGTATTCCAATCCCGATTTTGAATGGAACTGGAAGCCGTTTGTGCAGAGCGCGAAATAGGAGCCGCGCACATTTTAGTCGGAAAGCCCCGCTCAACGCGGGGCTTTTTTTGGACGTGGTGAGCGGCTATGCCGCCTTCACCGCGCCGGCCACGGCCCATTCGGCGGCGATCTCGCGCACCTGGGCGGATTTTCCCGGCGCGACTTGGCCGACCAGTTTGCTCAGGTGTGCGAGATCGATCTGCAGCGACTCGTCCATGTGACCAAGATATTGCTCAAAGACTTTGTCGGCTAAGAGCTGACCGTGGCCGAACTTGGTCTTCAACAACTCGATCACTTTGGCCCGGTTGGCTTTGGCATAAACGATGCCCTCGCGATGGGCGGTAACAAAAGCTTTGAAATCGGCGGCCCGGTCCCGGGCAAGCTGCGCTGTGGTTTCGATGGAAATACATAGCGGGTCATCGACGATATCGGGCCAGGCGCTGAGACGGCGACACCCCTTTTCCTCGGCGACGAAGCCATAGGGGCGCGGCACCAGCGCCGCGGTGGCTCTCTTATCCAAGAGACGGTGAAACGCCTCTTGGTCGCTGGCGACGAGGTCGAGTTTGACATCGCTGCCGATGGTCAGACCGCCGATCTGTTGAAATGTTGCGCCGAGCGGCACACCGCGCGCCGGCCCCTCGCGACAGACCACCGTGCCGCCCTTTAGATCCGCAATTTCTTTGATCGCGCCATCGGCGACCAACCAGTAGGGGCAACTGTTCATGGCGCAGCCCAGCAATCGGCTTGCCTTGGTGTCCAGAAAATGCGGCAGCGATGCGCGCGCGACGACGAACGAAATCTGCGCTTCTCCGGTTCCCAGTCGGCGATAACGTTCTTCGGTACCCTGCACGTGGTTCCACGACACTTCGAGCCCGTGCTTGGCGTAGATGCCGGCATCGATGGCCAAGTAACCGGTAATGTCGCGCGCGAACTTTGGCTCAATGCCTTCGAGATGACCGTACATGCAATTGATTTTGGTTATCGACACAGCGTTTCTCCTTCGACGTGTGCGCTCAAACGACAGCCACAAGCACGAGTCACGAACAATGAATTACGACCTTCTATAGTACGCTTGGCTGTGCGGTACAAACTTCGCCTTGACAGAACTTTGACAACGGGACTAGAGTCACGCCGTCTGAAGCACCAACCCCATTTTAGAAGGAGGTTACGATGAAAGTTTTAGACGTGTTGGAAACGTCCAAGGGGCGCAAGAAAGGCCAGCGGCGCATTGATTTATTTCGCCGCGAAAATTTAGAAACGTGGATCTTGATCTTCCCACCCGGCGATGTGCAGCGCATGCACAACCATCCCTCGGACCGGACCTACTATGTGCTCACCGGCAAGGGCATCATGAAAGGGCGCAACGAGACCCATGAGCTGAGGCAGGGGGAAATCATTAGTATCCCTGCGCATGAGTTTTACGAAGGCTCGAACCCGTTCGACGAACCGATGATTTTGCTGGGCAATAGCCACAAGGCGACGGCAGAAGATCTTGCTAAAGCCGGCGGCCAGCGCAATGAAATTGACGATAAGACCGGCAAGCGCGTCATCTTTCAGCATGGCGGCGGTCAGGACATGGGCGTCTTGGCTGACTGGAATTAACAGCGTCGAGTTTTACTCGCACAGGGCCGTTACCTCCAACAACGGGGCTGACGCCAGGCCCAACGCGCGGCTGGGTTACCACCGGTCGCGCGTCCCAGTCTTCATCGATCGCTCCACAAATTCCTCTAAACGATCAAAAATTACGCGGCTCTTTTTCGGTCATCAGCACAAGATCTCGGCGCGCCGACGGCGCCGAAAACGGCGCGCTTTTCGCATAGTTTTTCGCTTCGGTTGTGATATAAGTTCCCTGGCGTAGACCCATGAACGGCAAGTCCATCCCTAGCGAGCTCTCTCAAGTTCGGGCCTCCAAATTTCGCTGGTTTCCCGCATGGCGTGGCCCGATTAGGTGGCGCCGTTGGCTGCTGCTGCTGGCCATTCTGCTCGCCGTTTGCGTTTTCGTCGAGATTCAAACCTCCGTGGTTCAGTCCTGGGTATTCACGCGCACCAATCAAGAAGTGCATTACAAAATTGCGCCGGGCGCCAGTCCAAGCATTGCGTTTCCGCGCGGCGGACCTTTGGATGAGCGGCGCGGTTACACCAAGTTGGGGAATTTTCGCGCACGGCTGGAAAACCAGGGCTACCGGGTTGCGCTGCAAGCGCAGCAATCGGAGATGATGGTATTTCTGCTGAACCGAAACATCTCGCCACCCTATCGCGAACCGGTGGAGACCGGCATGGCGGTCAGCGGCAAAGACGGCACTGCGCTGTTTCGTTACGCGCAGGGCGATTTCTTGTTCAATAAAGCCAGCGATATTCCGCAGCTGGTCACCAAGACACTGCTCTTCCTGGAAAACCGCGACCTCGACCAGCCGGCAACGGATTGGCAGAACCCGGTGATCGAGTGGAATCGCATGTTTAAGGCGATGCTGTATTACATCGGCTCGAAGCTCTATCTGCCGGTGCCGGTACAAGGTGGCAGCACGCTGGCGGTGCAGCTGGAAAAATTTCGCCACTCGCCCAATGGCCGCACCGATACGCCGCTGGAAAAGGTGCGCCAAGTGTTTGGCGCAAGTTTGAAAGCGTATCGCGCTGGAAAAAACACCCGGGAATGGCGCGAGCAGTTGATCGTCGATTATCTCAATTCCGTGCCGTTGGCGGCGGCGCCCGGCTACGGCGAGATCCACGGTCTTGGCGAAGGACTCTACGCCTGGTTCGGCACTTCTTTGAGCGATGCCGTCAAGGCCATCGAGATGCCGGGCATCACAGTGCCCAAAGTGCGGGCTTTCAAGTAGATACTTTCTTTGCTCGTGTCGGTGCGCTCGCCATCGGTGTTTCTCGTTGAGGAGCGTGAGTCGCTGGAAGAAAAAGTCGGGCAGTTTACCCGGCTCATGGCGCGCGAAGGTTTGATCGATTGGGAGTTCGCCACGGTGCTGCAAGAAACACCGGTGCAGTTTCTCGGCAAAGGCCCGGTCTCGCCACAGGCTTCATCGGTCCAGAACAAAGCAGCCAACGCCATTCGCACGTCGATGATGGAATATCTAGGCCTAACAAATCTTTATGATTTGAATCGGCTGCACCTGGACGTCGAGAGCACCATCGATGTGCCGCTGCAGAAAAAGATCACCGATTTTCTCCATACGCTGACACAGCGGGAGGTGATTCGCGCCAACGGGCTCACCGGCAAGTACTTGCTGGAAGATGCCGACCCGCAGAAGGTGGTGTATTCGTTCCTACTGGTCGAGCCTGCCGCCGACGGCAAGAAAATCCGTGTGCAAGCGGACAATCTCGGCAGCCCGCTCGACTTCAACAAAAGTGTCAAGCTCGAGCTCGGCAGCCCCGCCAAACTGCGCACGGTGGCGCACTATATGGAGCTGATGGGCGAACTGCATAAGGATTTATTTCCGCTGGACGCAGAGGGTTTGAGAAATACTGCCGAGCAAGCGCGCGACCCTCTGACCAAATGGGCGGCGGCGGTCCTGCTGCAAAATAAAAAACTTGCGCTCGAGCCGTTTTTGGAGCGCGCCATGAATCGGCGCTACTCCGCGAGCCCGTGGGAACAATTTTATACCGGCGGCGGCATGCACACGTTCGAGAACTTCGACAAAAGCGACAACGAAAGAATCCTGCCGCTGCGCGATGCTTTCCGGAACTCGACCAACTTGGTTTTCATCCGTCTGATGCGCGAGCTGGTTTACTACCATCGCGCCCGGCTCGACTACAACGCCGACGAGCTGCTCGCCAATCCGGAAAACGAGCGGCGCAAAAAAATGCTTCAGGAGTTGGCCGACGAAGATTCGAGCGCGATCCTGCGGCGCGCCTTTCAGAGCTATCGCGGTCAAACCGCAGAGCAGATCGCTGCTCGCCTGTTGGGTACAAAAACCAACGTCGAGCGACATCTGGCGATCTTGTTCTTTGCCTGGAAGCTCGGCAATGACGAAGCCACTTTGGCCGCGTGGTTCAAACAGAATCAAGTGGAACTTGCCGAAGAGGACGTCGGTAAACTCTTTCAAGCCTACGCTAACCCGCGCTTAACGCTGCTCGATTACGCCTATCTCCTTAGCTTCAATCCGCTGGAGTTGTGGTGCGCCGGAGAGTTTCGCCAGCAGCCCAACCTTTCCTGGGAACAACTCTATGGGCGCAGCAGCGAAACCCGCCGTTTAGCGGCGACCTGGCTTTTGAACCCAAACAACCGGCGCGCTCAAGAATCGCGCTTGCGCACGCGTGTGGAAAAGGAAGCGTTCGCTCGCATGACGCCTTACTGGCAGAGATTGGGTTTTCCGTTTAAGACCCTGGTTCCGTCTTACGCCACGGCGATCGGCAGTTCGTCGGACCGGCCCACGGCACTAGCCGAGCTGGTTGGCATCATCGTCAACGACGGCGTGCGCCGCCAGCCGACCAGTCTGACCAACATTCACTTTGCAACTGGCACGCCCTACGAGACCCACTTCGAGCAACAGAAAGAAAAAGGCAGCGTCGTGCTGCTGCCGGAGGTGGCGCGCGCTATCCGTAAAGCGATGGCCGCCGTGGTCGAAGGGGGCACAGCGCGCACCCTGCACGGCGTGTTTAAATCGGCCGACGGCAAGATCATTGCGACTGGCGGCAAGACCGGTTCCGGCGACAACCGTTTTGAAACCTACAATCGCTTCGGTGCCGTAACGTCATCGCGCGCGACCAACCGCACCGCGACCTTTGTCTTTTACATCGGCGATCGCTACTACGGTGTCGTCACCGCTTACGTGCAGGGACGCGAGGCGGCCAACTACAAATTCACCAGTGCATTACCGGTGACCGTGTTGCGCCTGCTGGCGCCAAGCATCATGGAAACCATGAACAGCAATGTTGGCATGATCAATCCCGCCGCTGTCAAAGTGCCGGACAAAACGGCTACGCAAAACGTCGGTCACGCCGGAGCGCCGCGGGACGCCAAGGCGCAAATCTATTAGCCACTTGGCTACGCCGGCTCTAAGTGCCGCGCCGGTTGCCAAACAATTCGATGTGCAGGCGCGGTGTGAAACCGTAGCCGGTTTTTTTGCAGAGCTCGACGATCCAAGCCGATTTCTGGCGCAGTTCGTCTCGCCGGTTGCCTTCGGGCATGAGCAAAACTCGCGTCGGGTCGACGCTTCTTAGCATACGGATCAAAGTGCGGATCTCGCTGAAATCTTCTGCTTGCTGCACGACGAATTTCAATTGGTAGTCATAACCATCGACGAATTGTTGCAAGACCTCTAGGTTACTCCGGCGCGCTTCGTGCATCGCGGCGAATTTTCCCCGCTGTTTTTTCCACGGCGTCGAATTGGCGAGCTTCGGGCTCAGCGAGATCAGGTCGCAATCTACGACTTTGAAGATCGTCGCCGCGGTTTCGATGGTGATATGTTTGCCGCGGCGCTTTAACGCCGCCGTGAGTTTGCCCAGCTCGGGCGCTATAAACGGTTCGCCGCCGGTCACGACCACGTGACGGGCGGGATATTTGCTTATCTCTTTGAGGATTTCACTCAAAGACCACTCTCTGCCCGTCGGACGCCAAGACGTGTAAGGCGTGTCGCACCAAATGCAGCGCAGGTTGCAGCCCGAAGTGCGCACGAACACTGAGGGCACGCCGACCAGTCTCCCTTCGCCCTGGATGGAATAGAAGATCTCCGCGATTCGCATAGTCGCAACTTAACAAGGCGGCGCGGCTGGTGCCACCTGCTTTTGTTTCGCTTGCCGGCTGTGATAAGTGTGTAAGCTTCGCACGGAGCGAAGAGAGACTCAGTAGTAACAGCAGAGCGCGTCATGACCCAGAACGCTATTCATATCCGCGGCGCCAAGCAGAACAATTTGAAAAATCTCGACATCGAGATTCCGCTCAATGCTTTAACCGTGATTACCGGCGTCAGCGGCTCGGGCAAGTCGACGCTCGCCTTCGACATTCTCTATGCCGAGGGACAGCGGCGCTACGTCGAGAGTTTTTCCGCCTATGCGCGGCAATTTCTCGACCGTATGGACAAGCCCGACGTCGAGAGCATCGAAGGCATTCCGCCGACCATCGCCATCGACCAGAGCCGGCCAGTGAAGACCTCGCGCTCGACGGTCGGCACCATGACCGAGCTGCACGACCATTTCAAATTATTATTTTCGAAAATCGCTGTGCTTTACTGCCGCGGCTGCGAGCGCGTGGTTGAACGCGACGGCGCGCCGTCGGTGCTGAAGAAAATATTGAATCTTGCCGAAGGCACACCGATGGTTCTGACGTTTGCGTTGTCGCCGTCGACGCTGCCGTGGGAAGAGGTGCGGTCCAATCTCCAGCGCGCCGGCTTCCACCGCCTGCTCGACGGTGAAACTTTGCGCGATCTTGAACAGCTGAACGAGGCGCCCGCAGGCGCGGAGTTGTTGCAGATCGTCGTCGACCGCTTCGCCTATCGCGCGGAGAATCGCAAACGCATCGCCGATTCGCTGGAACAAGCGTTTCACTACGGCAAAGGCCAGCTGACGCTGCATTTGCCCCAGGACAACTGGCGGCGCGAGCCGTTTAGCAATCATTTGCACTGCCCGCATTGCGATATCGCCTACCGCGATCCGGTGCCGAATATTTTTTCTTTCAATAGCCCGTTAGGCGCATGTGAAGCTTGCCGGGGCTTTGGCCGGGTGATGGACATTGACATGGACCTGGTGATTCCCGACCCGGGCAAATCGCTCGCCGACGGCGCGATCCGGCCGTGGATCAATCGCACACGGCGCACGCGCCGTTTGCTCGACTTTTGCGAGCGCCATCGGGTGCCGACCAAGAAACCCTGGGGCGAACTAACCGACAAGCAAAAACAGTTGGTCGTCGACGGCGACGGCGACTACAAGGGCATCCGCGGCTGGTTTCGCCGGCTCGAGCGTAAAAGCTACCGCATGCATGTGCGCGTCATGCTGGCGCGCTACCGGGCCTATTTAACATGCCCGGATTGCAGCGGCAGCCGCTTGAAACCGGACGCGCTGCACTATCGCATCGACGGCAAGGACATCGCCCAGGTCAACGCCATGAGCGTCGGTGCAGCGGCGCAGTTCTTCAACGATTTGAAACCAGCCGGCGCGCTGGACCAGGTGGCGAGCTTGATCCTCGACGAGATTCGCCGCCGCTTGAACTATTTGCTTGGCGTTGGCTTGGAATATCTCACCCTAGATCGCCAGTCGCGCACGCTTTCCGGCGGCGAGTTGGAGAGGGTGGATTTGACGACCGCCATCGGGTCGTCGTTGGTGAACACGCTTTACGTGCTCGACGAACCTTCGATCGGTCTGCATCCGCGCGACAGCCGGCGCTTGGTCGAGATTCTGCATCGACTGCGCGCCAACAAAAATACCGTCGTGGTTGTCGAGCATGATCCCGAGATCATCAAAGAGTGCGATCACATCATCGACCTCGGCCCGAAAGCCGGCGAGCAGGGCGGCGAGATCATGTTCGCCGGCAGCTACGATGCACTGTTGAAAGACGAAAACTCGTTGACCGCGGCTTATCTCAGCCAGCGCAAAGCGATCCCGATGCCGGCCCGCAGCCGCAAGCCGTTATTTCAACGGGCGATCAAAATCAGGGGTGCCTGCGCCAATAATCTCAAAAATATCGATGTCGAAATTCCGCTCGGCTTGTTCGTTTGCATCACCGGTGTTTCTGGTTCGGGCAAATCCAGCTTTGTCGAAGACGTCCTGCACAAGAATTTGAAAAAACTCAAAGAGGCGCCGACGGCCGGCGTGGTCGATTGCGCGGCCATCGACGGCGTCGACAAGATTTCCGAAGTGGTGATGGTCGATCAGTCGCCGGTGGGCACGACGCCGCGGTCGAATCCGGCGACGTATATGAAAGCTTTCGACGGCATTCGCAAGCTCTTCGCCACCGCCGATCTGTCCAAACTGCGCGGTTACACGCCGTCGACTTTTTCTTTCAACATCGAAGGCGGCCGCTGCGAATCGTGCCGCGGCGAAGGCTACGAGAAAGTCGAGATGCAGTTTCTCTCGGACGTCTACACGACTTGTCCGGAGTGCCATGGCAGCCGCTACCGCGAAGAAATTCTCGAAGTCACTTATCGCAACAAGAACATTCGCGAGGTGCTCGATCTGACGGTCACCGAGGCGTTGGAATTTTTCAAAGACGTCAGCGAAATCAAGGCGGCCATCGAGCCGCTGCGCGCCGTGGGATTGGAATACGTTCGATTGGGGCAGCCGCTGACGACATTGTCCGGCGGCGAGTCGCAGCGTTTGAAACTTGCGGCGCATATGGCGCGCGCTAGAAAGTCGGGCACGCTGTTTATTTTCGACGAGCCAACCACCGGGTTGCACTTCCACGACATCGAACGGCTGCTGTGGGCCTTTAACGAGCTGATCGAGCAAGGCCACTCCATCGTTGTCATCGAACACAACATGGAAGTGGTGAAATGCGCCGATCATATCATCGACCTCGGCCCGGAGGGCGGCGACCGCGGTGGTGAAATCATCGCCACCGGGACGCCGCAGCAAATCGCGGCGGTGAAAGCGTCGCATACCGGTGTCTATCTGCGGTCCTATGTCGATCGAAACAGCGCGTCGCCGTTTGCCGCGACTCTGGAAAAAGCGGCGCAGGAGGCGGACGCCGCGGCGGCGGTGCTCGACGAAAACGCCATCGCCATCGTCGGCGCCAAGGAACACAATCTAAAAAACATCAGCCTGAACATTCCGCGCGACCGCTTTGTCGTGATCACTGGTCTCAGCGGTTCAGGAAAATCGTCACTCGCCTTCGATATCATCTACGCCGAAGGACAGCGGCGTTATATCGACAGCTTGTCTGCTTACGCGCGGCAATTTTTGGAAGTGATGGCGCGGCCCAATGTCGACCTGCTCTCGGGCATTCCGCCGACGGTGGCGATCGAGCAGCGGCTCAGCCAGGGCGGCAAGAAATCGACTGTCGCCACGGTCACGGAGATTTACCATTATCTGCGACTACTCTACTCCAAAGTCGGCAAGCAGCACTGTGTCCAGTGCGGCCGGCAGATTCACTCGCTGACGCGCAGTCAAATTCTTGACCGCGTCGCGCGCTCCTATCGCGGCAAGGAAGTGATGATCTTGAGCCCAATCATCCGCGGCCGCAAAGGTTTTCACAAGGAAGTGATCTCGGGCGCGCGCCGCTTGGGCTATCGGCGCGCGCGCATCGACGGCAAGTTGGTCGACCTGCGTGCGCCCGAGTTAACCAACGGCCTAGAGCGTTTCAAAGAGCACGACATCGACGTCGTCATCGGCAAGGGCAAAGCTGGCAGCCGCGAGGTCGAAGCGATGGTCGATCACGGTCTGCGCTTGGGCAACGGTGTGATTCACCTGATTTCGGAGGGCGGCGAGCAGGTGTTCAATCAGAAACTGTTTTGCTTGCAATGCGGCATCGGCTACGAGCCGCTCGATCCGCGGCTGTTTTCGTTTAACAGCCGCCAGGGAGCATGCGCGCAATGCAGCGGCATGGGTTTTCAGTGGGACTTCGATGCCGATTTGATCCTTGCCGACCCGCGCAAATCGGTGCGCGAAACGCTCGACGTCATCGGCGAATCCTTTAGCTTGAACGCGGCCCATTTGCGGCGCGCCATGGAGCGGCTGAGCGAAAAGCTCGAAGCGCGCTGTGAGATGGACACACCATTCGCCAAGCTGAGCAAAAAAGAACAGGAAGAGGTTCTTCACGGCGGCACCGGCCGCGGCAGCGCGCGCGGCATCATTCCCTTCCTGCGCGAAATTTGGGGCGACGGCGAGGATGAAGCCAATCAAGAACTGAGCGAGCTGCTTTCGGAAACGGCGTGCAGCGCTTGCCAGGGGCTGCGCCTGAACCCACGCGCGCAGGCGGTGCGCGTCGATGGCAAGTCGATCTCGCAGGTGACGGCTTTTTCCGTCGAAGCGGCGAAAGAGTATTTCGATTCTTTAGAGTTGGCGCAGGGCGACAACGGCAGCGCCGAGCGCGACCGCGCCGTCGCCGACAAGATCTTGCGCGAAATTCAGCAGCGGTTGGCGTTTCTCGCCGAAGTCGGCTTGCCTTATCTGACCCTGGACCGGCGCGCCGATACTCTGTCGGGCGGCGAGGCGCAGCGCATTCGTCTGGCGGCGCAGCTGGGCTCGAACCTGCGCGGTGTCTGTTACATCCTCGACGAACCGACCATCGGCTTACATCCGCGCGACAACGACATGCTCTTGCGGACATTGAAACGGCTCGAAGAAGTCGGCAATAGCGTGCTCGTAGTCGAGCATGACGAAGCGACGATGGAATCGGCCGACCTGATCATCGACTTGGGTCCGGGCGCCGGCGTGCGCGGCGGCACGGTGGTTTCCATCGGCACGCCGGAGGAGATTCGCAAGAATCCCAATTCGCTGACGGGCGCCTATCTGCGCGCACAGCACAAACGGCTCGGGCCCGAGCGCGCGTTGAAAAAAGCCAATTGGCTGACCATCAAAGGCGCCAAGGCGAACAATTTGAAGAACGTCGACGTGCGGTTGCCGCTGGGCATGTGGACATGCGTGACGGGAATTTCTGGTTCGGGCAAGAGCACGCTGGTCAAAGAAGTGCTTTACAAAGGGCTCAAGTTGAAGCTCGGCCAATTTGCCGGACGACCCGGCGTTTACAAAGAGATCGTCGGTTGGGAGAAGTTGGAACGTATCGTCGAAGTCGATCAAACCCCGATCGGCAAGACGCCGCGCTCGGTGCCCGCCTCCTACGTCGGATTGCTCGACGAAATCCGCAAGCTCTACACGCTGACGCCGGAAGCGCGGCTGCGCGGCTACACGCCGAGCCGGTTTTCGTTCAACGTCAAAGGCGGCCGCTGCGAGGAGTGCGCCGGGCAGGGGAAGATTCGCAAGGAGATGAACTTTCTCCCCGATGTTTTTATCGACTGCGAAGCCTGCAATGGCCAGCGCTTCAACGAGGAGACATTGAGCATCCGCTTCAACGACAAGAGTATTTCGGATGTTTTTCGCATGACCGTCGAAGAAGCGGTGCCGTTTTTCCAGGCGTTTCCGAAAATCGCCCGGCCGCTGAAAATCCTCGACGACATCGGCATGGGCTACATCACCCTCGGTCAGGCGAGCAACACGCTGTCGGGCGGTGAAGCGCAGCGCATCAAGCTTGCCTATGAGCTGGGGAAGGAATCCCACGGCAAAACGCTCTACGTGTTGGATGAGCCGACCACCGGTTTGCACTTTGCCGACGTGGAAAAGCTGATCCAGATTCTTCACCGCCTGGTCGACATGGGGAATACGGTGGTCACCATCGAGCACAATCTCGACATCGTTAAGGACGCCGATTACCTGGTTGACCTGGGTCCCGAAGGCGGTCAGGACGGCGGCCGCGTGGTCGCTTGCGGCACGCCGGCGGAAATCATCCAGGACGGCAAGCAGTCTTTCACCGCGCGCTTCTTGCGTGACTATCTCAATGGCGGTGCCAAACCCGTCAACTCAAAGAGACGGCGCGAATCGGTGACGGCTTAGTGCTGTGGCGAGTAGAATCGTTTCGTTGCTGAGTTACGCCCTGTGGCTGCGCTGCCCGCGCTGTGGCATCGGCAAGCTTTATGAGAAGCTCTTTCGCATGCGCGCCCGCTGCGCGCGCTGCGACCTCAAGTTTGAAAGAGAGCAGGGCTATTTTGTCGGCGCGATTTACATTAACTACGCGGCCACGGTCGGTGTTGCGGTGCCAGGGTTCTTCCTACTGGACGCTTTCGCGGGCTGGACCATCGATCAGCAGCTGTCGCTCTGGGTGCCCTTTGCCGTCATCTTTCCGGTGATGTTTTTCCACCACTCACGCAGCGTGTGGCTCGCGTTTGATCATTTTTTCGACCCGCCGGACAGGTTGTATCCCGTGCCGCCGAAAAATTAAGGGGTCTGGCGTCTCGCGGCTACTTGCCGCGCCTCTTGTTCCTTTAGGTCTCTTTTGTCGCTTTTTTCCTCTGAGCTTGCACCGCCCGCCGCGCCCACTGGCAAAGCTCGTCGCTATTCTCCAGCACATCCACCGGCACCTGATAGTAGCTTTTTATTGTCTGTCGCGCGTTGGGCCTAAACGGTTTCATCTTGCGCTTGCGGTACTCATCGACCGTCGTCTCGTCTATTTTGAAATAAAGCTTGCCTTTGTTGACGACGGCAAAGCAGGTTTCGGCTTGGTACAAGGCGAAGCTGCCGAACATGCGGCGCGCTTCGACGTCTTCTAGTGCTTGCAGCTGGTCGAGCACGAAATCTCTGAATGATTCGTCTTTCTGGTTCATCCGATGGCCAAAAAAATTAGCCCTAGCACCATGGCGCCGGCCGCGGTTAGCCGGCGCGTGGCATCGCCTTCGGCGAGCAGCCGCGTGCCCATGATCGTGCCGATGAGAATGCTGATCTCACGCGCCGGTGCGACGTAGCTGACCGGCGTAAATTGCATCGCTGTCAAGACGAGAATGTAAGAGAGCGGTATCAGCGCCGCGATGCTGATCGCTTCGTAGCGGTGCTCGCGCCATTCAATCTTTGTCTGCGGCCAAAAGTGAATGGCAAAAGGTGTCAGCATGATCGCCCGTCCGAGGTTGGCGCCCCAATCGAGAGCAAGCGGCGAAAGCGCGAAGCGGCTGACCGCGTGTTTGTCCCACAGTGTATAGGCCGCGATGAACAAACCGGTGATGAGCGCGTACATGATTGCCCGGCGGCTTCCTTGCGCACGAAAGTTCGCGCCGCTGAAACTCAGCAATGCAACACCGGCGAGAATCAGCGCGGTGCCGAGCATGGCTAACCACGACGGCCGCTCGCCGAGAAAAACAATCGCCGCGAGGCTCGATAGCAGCGGTCCTGTGCCGCGCGCCAGCGGATAGACGAGCGACAAATCGCCGACGCGGTAGCCCTGGTTGAGCAGGAGAAAATAGGCCGTGTGCAGTGCCGCGCTGCCGGCCATCAGACCGATCTGCATGAAGCCGATTTCGATCTCCCACACGACGATCATGCCGATCGTCAGTGGCGCGTAGAGCACTGCTGATGCCACCGCAACGATCCAAGTAAACGTCGCGTGGCCGCTCGCTTGTTTGTTCAGCAGGTTCCAGGTCGCGTGGATGAAGGCGGCGACCAGAATGAGAATGAGGGCCCAGAGAGTCACGGCATTAAGCGGAAATAGCTCTATCCATCAAGTGCGATTGAGTCGCCGACGCGAATCACACCGCCGCGGAGTACCTCGGCGCGCAAGCCGCCGCGATGGATTAGGCCGCGCATGACCCCTTTGATGCTGAGTTGTTCCAAGTGCATGCATGGCTCGCACAGGCGCGTGCCACGCAGTACAACCTCGCCAACGCGAAACTCGCGTTCAACGAGATGATTGAGGGCAACGCCGCGCGTTATGAGATTGCGTCGCGAAAGCCCGGGATCGAGAGCGATTTGATACTCGCGCTGCAGCGCTTCGAGCGCCTCGATTTCAATCAACGTCACATCGCGGCCATTGCCGGGATGGTTGGAGTAAGTGCCAAGCTGGGCCGCGTAGCGATCGCCCTCAAGCCCTTTGCCGGGCCAGGCTTGCACGCTGGCAACTGTTTGCATCGGCGCCGCCGCTGTTGGCGCAATGTGGATCGACAGGACTGTGCCCCATCCGTAGCGCGTGTTTTCTGCTGAAAATTCCATTTGACACTAACCTTTGCTTTGTTTCCAGATAAATCACTCTAGGCAGCTTCGCAGCAAAAAGTGGTTTTGCCTGGGAGTTCCAGCGGTTGTCCTGGTGCCCAGTGTGGATGATCATATCTAACATGGATACGACCTTCGACCTCGGCAATCTTCTAGTGCCCACGCCACAAGGTGGGTTGCGTATAGGCAACACACGCGTTTCGCTCGACAGCGTTGTCTACGCCTACCGCGACGGTGCCACCCCAGAAGAAATTTGCCAAGACTACAGAGCGCTGTCCCTTGCCCAAGTCTACGCCACCATCGCCTGCTACCTGAACAACCGCGATCAGGTCGACCGCTATCTCGAAAATTCAGAGCAGTGCGCTGAAGTTATTCGTCAGGATCTCGACAGCCGTCACAAAGAATTCCTTAAAGACCTGCGCCAGCGCCTCGACGTTGCGCGCCAAGCGCCAACGCGCCGCTGGCGCAGTCAAATACCTCTTCGACCAAGACTTCAATGGTCGTATTGTTCAGGGTGTCCATCGAAGGTCGCCGAGCTGCGATACGGTGACCGCACAGGAAGTCGGTCTATCCGAGGCGCCCGACCCGGGATGTGAGAATGGTCAGCAGCTGAAGCGCGACTGGTGGTTTCGCATGACCACCGAACCATGCGAGCGTACGCAGAGGAACGGTTAGGTTCCCAACTACCGATGCGTAGTCTCATCTTAATCCATCAACCGGCTAACGTAGGAGAGGCGATTGACAGCTTGGTGCTGGTCGCCGAAAGCTCTGCCGCCGAAGAATGGGATGTTAAGATCGTGTTCCTGCCGTTTAAGTAGCTGAGCAATCGTTCGCCGATTCGCTCTCATGCTGACGTCTTCTTCTTGCTCACCAACCCGGTGACTTCCGGCGTCTGCATGCCTTCTTTGAGGAGATTGCAGCTGCCTTGCTCGAGAATCTCCTGGGCCAATTTCTTGGCGCCGCTGATCGCGGCTTTTAGAAATCCCGAGCCGTAGCTGACGCGGGCAACGCCGAGGTCCTGCAACTCCTTGACGCCGGGGGATTGCGGCCCGGCGAGAATGCTGATCGGTGCTTTGACTTCTTTGGCGACTCGGCCGATGGTCTCGGCGCCGTGAAGGTTTAAATAGAAAATGCAGTCGCCGCCGGCTGCCGCATAGGCGTTGCCGCGCTTGATCGCCTCGTCAAGAATTTTTTTCGGGTCATCTTTCATGACGTGGAACGCATCGACGCGGGCATTTAAAAAAAACTCACTGCCGAGGTCTTTTTTGGTTGCCATCACCGAACTGATCTTGCGCAGGTGCTGCGCCATCTCGACCAAACCACTGCCGCCTTTGCCGGTGCTGTCTTCGAGGTTCATGCCGGCGACGCCGCGCGCGACCAGCGCGCGCACGGTCTCTTGGACGCCGTGCTCATCGCCATAACCTTTCTCGCCGTCAGCGTTGAACGGAACCGACACAGCCGCTGCGAACTGGCCGGAGGTCTCGACAAAAAGATCGCGGCTCATCACTTCGCCGTCCGGATAGCCGAGCGCTGCGGCGATACCGCCGCTGGTGCCTTGGATCGCTGGGAAACCAAGGTGTTGGAAAAGCAGTGCGCTCAAGACATCGTAGGCACCGGGCATAACCAAAATCTCCGGCGCGCGCACCAGCTCGCGCAGGCGGCGGCTCTTGGCGTTGGCGGCGGCTAAGATCTCGGCAGCTATGGGTTCCATGGGGACACCTCCAGGATCGATGCGGTATCGTATGCCAGCACACCGATGCATCGCAAGCAGGACCAGCAGACTATTTTGCTGCAGAGCTGTAGTGCGCTAGCTCGGCGCGCAGCGACCTCTCGCCCTGCGCCATGGCCCAGCGATGATTCGCAGCAAAGATCGGCTTGAGAATAAACGACAAATAACGCAGCAGCGGCTTGTCAGCGCGAATCTGCCAGTCGTAGCGAATGTTGGCCCAAGCGCCGTCCTGTTTGAATGTCCAGCGACCCGTGCCGACAAAGTCACCCCACGCTTCGAGCGCGAGGCCGTGCGGAAAATTCACCTCGGTGACACGGAACTGCCAGCGCAGCGTGTAAGGTAGCCAGCCGCGCGTGTAGAGATCGACGATTTTGCCAACGCCTTTTTCATTGCCGGGCGAGAGCTCGCGCACATCGAGATAGACCGACGGCCACCAACGTGGCAGGTCGGCGGCGTTGCTGATGATGCGATAAACCTCTTCGATTTTGGCTTCGATGCGCCAATGCGTGACGAAACGATAATCGTTGCTCGCCATCTGTGGTTACGGCTTTTTGTGCCAATTCACCAGATGTTCGCGCTCGTTGATAGACAAAGCGTCTGCGCGGTAATGGCGGTCATAGAAGTCGATATCGAGATGACCGGCCTGGAAACCAAGCACTGTGCGAAATGGCGGCAAGTAGGCAGGGAAGCGGCCGTAGCGGCCATGAATGTATTCACAGTAGGCCACCGTGGCAGCGATGGTAGCAGCGCTGATGTCTGCGACATCATTCGATATCTTTGCCGGATTGCGCCAGGCGCTATTTTGCGCGCCGCCACGAAACAAACCCTGCGCGCCGTACTTCACGTCGATCACCGCTTCAACCGCCGCTTTCATTGTCGGGTAATAGGGCGGGCAATAAGGCTGCAGCAAAACGTTGCCGTCGCGCTCCAAGCCCACCGCATAGGGCACGTGTTGATTGCGCCCAAGTAAAGTCATGACTGCGCGCGTCAGGCGATTGGCGCCAAGATAGTTGCCCACCGGCATTTCGTTCATGCGGAAATCGAGCGCCTGAAACCAGCCGTATTCATGCTCGGCAAAATTGGGAAAGCCGCCGAGTCCCAATGCTTGCGCCATGAGACCGAGGTTTTGCAGCATCATGCCTTGCTCGGCGGTGACGAACTCTGTGACCATCGTCTCCAAGCGTTGCACGGTCAGCACGCGCCCACTGGCCGGATTGTCAATCAGGTGGCCGCCGCGGCTACGACTGAATTGCTTCAATCCCGCCGGTTGGAAATTGGCCCGCTCGTCTACCACAAATGCCCCGGTGTGCTCGTTGAAAACCTCCAGCAAGCCGTTGATGTACATGAAGGTCAGCTCGTTGATCGGCAGAAAATAAGTCGTGCCCGGCGTGTAGAGCGACCACCGATTGACGTTGACGTTGAAAAATGGCACCAGCGGCGGCGCAGCGCGGCCGTGCTTAATCTTGATTCGGCTTTGGCGGTAGAGCTCGGTGTAATTGCCCTGGTGCGCCGCGTCGATCAGTTGGGGAATCGCGCTGGGTAGAAAATCCTGCGGCCGTTTGATCACGTAAGTCGCGTCGTCGTTGGTCACCACCAGCGACACGGTCTGAATCGCATCGCCGCTGGCGATGGTTCGTCCCAACGAGCGCGCGACAATGGCGCCGCCCTGAGCCGCGTCAAAGTTCAGATCGAGCAGCGCGTGGCCGGTGATGCCCGCCGCCGCGAAAACCAGCAGAGCTTCTTCCTCTTCGGTGAGCGGCAGCGGCGCGTGCTGACTGTGAAAAGCCAGCGGCCCGCTCGCCATTTTCATCCCTAGGCTGAAACGGCGGGAGCGGCGTTGGATTAGAGCATCGATGAGAGGATAGGCACGAAGTTCCTTGTTCACTGCGCCAACCGATCTAGCAAAACAAAAACTGCGCCTGGTTGGGGCTCAGCCAGACGCAGTCTCAAGATAGCAAAGAACGCCAGCGGTGCGGTCTCAAGCCACGCCGGTGTCGAGCAGCTGGCAGATCATGTCTTTTAGAGATGGATCGATGGTGTCGAGGCGGCTCACGGCGGGACCACCAGCCAACGATGCGACGATCTCCGGCAGGTCTTCCTTTTTCACGCCGGCGTACCAATTCTTTTGCGGGTGAACAACAACGTTGGGACCGAAGTCGCAGCCGCCAAAGCAGATATATTCCTTCACTTCGGCATCGACACCTTTTGCCGCGACCTGTTCTTTTAGCTCCTTGAGCAAAGCTTCCGAGCCGCGGCTCAGACAATCGACGTTTTGGCACACATAGCAGGTTTGTTTCATTGCTAACTGTCCCCTTGTTCAGATGATTCCAACTATTTATGGAAAAGCCCCGAGGCAGTCAAACGCCCGCAACTTGCTAGCGCGTTATCGTGCATCGATGGCCTGGATGGCGATTTTGAACCCGCTTTCGACATCATCGTATTCCGGCCGGGTAGCGTCGAAATATTTGCGGCCTTCAATTAGTTTATTGTGCAACTGGACGTCGTTTTTGGGGATGTCGATGCGCGCCGAATTGGGCGGCTCGTCGGGGTCGCCGAGTTTCTGCAGCGCCATCTGTCCCTTGCGCGAGAGGAACCAGTTGACGAAAACTTTCGCGGCGTTGGGGTTGGGGCCGTTGCTTGGCAACGTCAGCGTGCCGCCACCCACCGAGAAGCTGGCTCCTTCCTTCCACAGACTGGTGTCGAAGATTTCGATCGGTAAGCCCTGATTCTTCGCCTTGAGTGCGCCGGAGCAGCCAAAGCAGATGGCGAATTTGCTTTGCGCCAACCAGTCGATCATCTGGCGCGAGTCGCGGCTGAGGGTCATGCCCTTGTTGCCGAAGAATTGTTTGAGGAACGCCGGGCCGAGCTCGGGCTGGTAATAGAAAAACTGCATGGTGGAGCCGATTTCCGTCTTCGTTTTCGGATCGAGGCCGACGATTCGGTTGCGCCACTTGGGCGAAAGCAAGTCGTAGTAAGAGCTGAGCTCCTGCGGATTGACCAGTGTGGTGTTGTAATAGAGCTGCGCCGCGCTGGCATTGGCGATATAGGTCACAACGTATTTGCCTTCGGCATCCAGGTAGCGAATCTTGCCGCCATACCATTTCGATGCATCGATAACTTCCGGCAGCATCAAGGCCGGCTGGATCGGCTCCAACGCTTTGGCTTGCTGATGGAGAATTCGATAGTTGGACGAGCCCAGGCCAACCACATCGGCAAGAAATTTTCCCGCGCGCCGCTCAGTCGTGATGCGCGTGACGATCTGCGCGCCGGTGCCAGTGAGAAGGTAAGGGCGAATCTCGGGGAAATCTTTGCGGAACTCATCGAGCACCTTGCCGTAGCGGTACATGTAGATGTTGACCTTGCCCTCTTTCTTGGCGGCCTCGAGGGTGGCTTCCCATTGACGTTGGGCGGGGAATTCTGCCGCATTGGCGGCGAGTGCGATGCCGATTAGGATCAACGCGAGAGTAAGCGCTGTGATGTAAATCCGACGCTCAGCGGTTGGCTGGTGCACAACTACCTCCAACGAATCGGCGGGCTTGATTAGCTACGCTGCCAAATGACGACGCCGTCGTCAAATGGCAGATCGCGATAGAAGATCTTACGAGGGCTTCGATACGAGCACCATGGGACCGGTGGGGGCGGTGGTGGTGCCGGCGGGTTCGAGGGTGACTGCAAAGGTCTCGACGGGTTTGTTGTCGCCCGGGGGGTTGATGTGCAACCCACCACTACCCTTGGCATCGGTTTTGATCGTACCGACGTACCGCGGCGCGGAGTTCTGCGCGATGGTCCAGACCGCATACATGTTTCCTGCGGCCGCGGTCGGCAAATCGCTCGCGAAAATATGCCCCTCGCCGGATGGGTTCCAGAGAAAACGGCCTTTGGCGTTGGGTGTCGGGCCGCTGCCATAGAGGGGATAGTCGCGTGTCGCCGGGTCGCGCAGTAGATCGATGACTTGGCTATAAACCGTATGGCGCGGCTCGTATTGCATTCGGTAATAGCCGCCGCCGATGGCGAGGCCAACGATGCCGGCGGCGATGGTTCCCATCACTTTCAGCCACGGCCTTGGTTGTTTGCCTTGTGCCGGTGCGATTGGCACGACCTTTTCGCTGCCGATTTGCTCCATCAAGTGAGTCTTTACGGTCGGTGGCGGATTTAACTGTCGCAGCGAGCGCGGCAAGAGATTCACCGCCTCGCGGGTTTCCCGCAGGTGGGACTCACAGACGATGCAGTCGGCCGCAAGGTGAGCTTCGAGGTCTTTGAGTTCCGCACCGTCGAGGGCCCCGAGCGCGTAGCTGTCGACGCGCTCGAGCCAGTTATCGTGGTCGCTGACCATTATGCTGCCTGGGTCCCCAACATGTCTCTTAGACGCTGCATGCCGCTGCGCATTCTAGTTTTTACCGTGCCCAAGGGCTCATTTAATTTATCGGCGATCTCCGATTGGCTTAAACCGTCGAAATAGGCCAGCTCCAGCACACGCCGCTGCGCTTCCGGCAGAGTGGCCAGCGCGCTATTCATCGTCAGCTTGGTCTCCGACTCGGACGCGCTCGCTTCCACATTGTCCCCCGACTCCGCCTTTGCGGGATCGTCGGTGAGAACAAAGCTCTTTTCCATTCTACGTATGGAACGGAGCCTATCGATTGCCCGGCTGCGGGCAATGTTGATCAGCCAGGCTTCCGGTGTGCCGCGCTCGCGGCTGTAGTTAGCTGCTTGCCGCCACACTTGCATGAACACTTCCTGTAACAAGTCTTCAGCATCCGATTGGGCGCGCAGCATGCGCAAGGCAAGTGAATAAACTAGAGACGAGTAGCGATCGTAGAATTGACTGAAGGCGTCGCGATCTTGCGTCGCAATTTGTTGGATCAAGACAATCGGCTCAGCGGCGGAGGTGGCCATGACGGTTTCCGTTTTGTCCTTTGTCGGTTCGGCTACTCCAACATGTCGTTATGCATAGTGGTCTTCAGGAGCATCAACGAACCTTCATCGGTGCGGGTGTCAAAGTGATAGCTGTTCGGTTCGGCCCGGTGATAGTCGCCTTTACGCAGCAATCGGCCGCCGCAATAGCAGCTTCCTTCCAGAACCAACAGCTCTTCGGTGTTGGTATGGCGATGATTGGCGTAGCGGGAGCCCGGCACCATGCGGCATAGCGCGGTGACGACGCCGGTTTTTTCGTCGCGGTGCAGCACCTTGACGAAAATCCCCGGTGCCATCTCCGGCCAATCGCCCTCGGCGGCATGGACAAAGAGTAAGCCTGCCTTGTCTGAGCCGATGCGCTCTAAGAGCCGTGCTTTCTGTTTCGATGCTGGGGCTACGGGCGCCAGTGAGGTTGGTAGATGCGCAAGAGCCGCGCTCGATTCCTTGACCGTTTTTTGGCAAAGGGCACAACCTGAGGCAAGATGCCCTTCAAAATCGCGCAGTTCTTCGCCCTCCAAAACCCCCAGAGCAAAGAACTCAGCCTTTTCTTGCCACTCTTCGTGTTCCAAGATTTTCCCTAAAATCAGGTCATTCTAGACCACAGGTTTCCGTGGCGCAAACAAACCCTTTACACACTACGAATGAGGCCTGGTTATCGGATTTCGCGGGCGGATTGTGCGCCAAAATTAACGAAAATTTTTCCTGTCATAAATCCGCGACAAAACCTCCAACGTATTCACGATAGAAACGACGGTGCCATATGCGATGCCTTCACCCTCCCTGAACGGGCTTCCTATACGTCAGCCAGGGTACATTCGTTCGCTTTGAAAGGAGATTCCGTGTGAAAAATAAGCCGAAGGAGATTCAAAACCCTTGGGTTCTATGTAGTTTGTCGATCGCTGTCGTTCTGGCTTTGGCGTTCCCGAAGCCGGCTTCGGCTGTGTTGGTGAATATCAACAGCAGCGCTTTGAACGGCACCGCGGCACGCTTAGACTTCCAGCTGCTCGATGGTGATCTAACAGCGAATAACTCGGCGACGATCGCCGCGCTGAGCACGAACGGAACGTTGCAGGGAAGAGATTGCAGCGTCGGTTGCGCCGGCGGCCCGCCGTTCGTTATCAACGACGCGCTCGGGTTAGGACAATTCATACAAGATCTGCTGTTGAGCACCGTGTTGTCGTTCGATCTTGGGTTAACGAACAACTTTGCCGGCGGGGACGCCGATTTGCTGGTGCTGAACTTGCTCGATCCAAATAATAATTTCAGCCTGATCGATACCGATCTCGATGCCCTAAGCGCGGCGGTGCCCTATCAAGACGCGTTGTTGGTGTTCAATTTTCAGACTGGGCAGTTCTTATTTCCTAATGTTTCGAGCCCGGCGATCAGCGCTGCGCGCGTGGCGGAGCCCAATGGTGCACTGCTGTTTGGCGTCGGCTTGATTGCTTTGGCCACCGTCGTTCGTCGCAGGGCGCATTACTGCGCGGTCGCAGCATCGATCAAAGTAAACAAATAACTTACAGGAGGAGTGTCCGATGAAATCGCTAAAGGAAAGATTTCGCTACCTAGTCTTGTTTCTCGTTGCCTCGCTCACGGTTGGCTCGCCGACGCTGACAGTGTGGGCCGCCAATCACCGCGAGGCGCCGATTACGGCATTGGATCAGAAGGCAGACATTACAGACTGGTTCGCGTTCGTCAGCTACGACGACCCGACCAAAGTGACAATGCTGCTAAACGTCGATCCATTACTCGAACCGGCCAATGGTCCCAACTATTTTCCCTTCGATCCGGAAATTCTTTATGAGATGAAAATCGATAACAATCAGGACGGCAAGGACGACGTAATATTTCAGTTCCGCTTCAATACGGAAATTCGCTTGCCGGGGGTCTTTACCAGTTTTGTCGGAGTCGGAGGAGGTGGTTCAGTCGCGCCAGGCAATTCTCCCGCACCGGTGCCGCCCGGCGCGCTCATCGTGCCGGGAGAAATCACCAAGTTGGACGGTCCTGGTTCAGAAGGGTTGAGCTTGCGCCAGAACTACACGGTGACGATGCTTAAGCGCAATGGTAACGGCAACTCGTGGCAGACCACTAACCTTACGGGAAACCGCAAGCTCTTCGCGGTACCCAGCAACGTCGGCCCGCGCACTATGCCGAGGTACGACGATCTCGCTCGTGAAGGCATTTACAATCTAGGCAATGGAGTCAAAGTCTTCGCCGGCACCGTCGACGATCCGTTTTACATCGATCTCGGCGCGGCATTCGATACGTTTAATTTTCGTCCCAGCGCATTCGGCACGAACGTGCCCGGCGTGCTCACCGATGCTCAGGATGCCGACGACACGCGCAACTTCGCACCTGACGCGGTGGCAGGTTTTAACGTCAATACGATTGCCATCGAGGTGCCGATTACGCTGCTCACGAGCGACGGCGCAATGCACCCGGCCAACAATCCCAAAGCCTTGATCGGGACCTATGGCACCACGTCACGCCCGCGCACCAAGGTTTTGCCGAGCAAGCCTGGTGGCAAACCGGCGTTGTCGGCCAACTATGTGCAAATTCAACGCATGGGCAATGCGCTGATCAACGAACTGATCATCGGCCCCGGCGATAAAGATAAGTTCAGCATGAGCGAGCCCAAAAACGATGCGCAGTTTGCCAATTATTTTCTCGATCCAGTCCTGGCGCGGGTGCTCAACTCCCTCTATGGCGGCGCGGTGCCGATCCCGACGCCACCGCGCGTGAATCCAGCTAACCCAGCTCAAGATCTCGGACCTTTAGCGTTCTATTCGACGCTGCTCTGTCCTGGTTGCCAGAATCTACAGCCGGGACCCATTGCCGACTTCCTGCGCCTGAACACCGGCATTCCTCCGACAGCGAAGGCTAACCGCAAGCGGCTCGGCGCCCTAGCCGGCGACTTTGGCGGCTATCCCAACGGCCGGCGGGTTTCCGACGACGTAACCGACATTTCGGCGCGCGCGGTGGTGGGAGTTTTGGCGGGCGGCGTGTTCGCCAACTTCCCGAACAATCGCATTGGCGATGCGGTCAACAGCAATGACCGGCCGTATCAGGAAACCTTTCCGTACGTGGCGTTCGCCAACAGCGGCCGCAACAGCCGGCACCAAAATCCAGGAACCCCCGGTTGTGCCGACGCGCTGTCGTTTCTGGCGAAGGATTGTCCAGTTGATTGACGTGATAAACCTGGCGAGCTGCCGCACCGACGAAGTGCGGCGGCTCGTTGGAGCAAAGTAAGGCCTGCAATGGTGATGAAACTTACAGCAAGAACTTTAGTCATAGTCGGGGTTTTTGCAGTCATCGTGTGGCCCGGAGTCGGCCGAGCGGCATCATCTGCGACGGACCGGCTCATCGCCCAAGCGCAATATAAGATCCAGCGCAATCCCAACAACGCCCAGGCGTACTACGAGCTGGGCGATGCGCATATTCAGAAAGCTCGTGCGAGCGGCGACATGAGCCAGTTTGATCTCGCCGAGAAAGCGCTGAGAAAGTCGCTCGATATCAATCCAAAACAGAGCGGCGTGTTGCGCCATCTCGCGCACGTGTTGTCGTCGCGCCACGATTTTGCCGGCGCTGCCGTAGAAGCGCAAAAAGCGATTGCCTTGAACGACAAAGATGCCGACGCCTACGCGGTCTTAGGCGACGCCTATCTCGACATGGGCAAGTACGCCGAAGCGGAAGATACTTACAAGAAAATGATCGGCTTGAAGGAAAGCCTGTCGACCTACAGTCGGCTCTCGGGATTGAAGAGTCTAAAAGGCGATAGCGACGGGGCCATCGCCGATCTCAAGAAGGCGATCGCGCTTGGCATCGAGCAAAACCAACCGGCTGAAAGCGTCGCCTGGGCGGAATGGCAGTTGGGCATGGAGCACTTTGCGGTGGGACGCATTCAAGACGCGAAAAAGGCGATGCATGCCGCTTTGGAACGACAGCCAAACTATCATCGCGCAATCGCAGGGCTTGCACAGGTGCGGGCGGCGCAAGGCAAGCACAACGAAGCGATCAGGCTCTATCAAAAAACTTTGGCAGCGATTCCCAACCCCGAACACGCCGCGGCGTTGGGCGACGTGTACAAAAAGCTTGGCCGTAATGCGGACGCCAACAAACAGTACAAACTCGTCGAATACATCGGCAAGCTTAACTCGCTCAATCAGGCGCTGTATAACCGCGAGCTGGCTTACTTCTATGCCGACCGAGACATCAAACTGCCGGAGGCGCTAACACTGGCGCAGAACGAAATGAAAGTGCGTCAGGACGTGCAAGGTTACGATCTACTGGCGTGGAGCCTTTACAAGAACGGCCGCTACGAGGAAGCGAAGACGGCGATCGCCGAAGCGCTGAAGCTCGGTACCCGCGATGCGAAATTATTTTTTCACGCCGGTATGATCCACAAGCGGTTGGGTGAAAACGACAAGGCGCGGGATTTTCTCCAACGCGCGGTGGCGACCAATCCGCAGTTTCATATTTTGCACGCCGACGTGGCGCGCAAGGCGCTGGCCGAGGTAAACGCACTGGTGCGCGCGGCTAAATGAGGCGATTTATGCACTTGAAGCGAAGGCTAAAGAATAGCTTGTTAATCCTATCAGCGTTATTGCTCGCGTTGCCCTTGGTCGCATCGGCCCATCCGCTCGGTAATTTTAGTATCAACCACTATGGCGGCATTCGCATTGAAGCGGAGCGCGTCGAGTTGCGTTATCTGATCGACATGGCGGAGATCCCCGCCTTTCAAGAAATTCAGGAAGGTAAGATCGTTGCCGAAGCGAACCATCCGTCGCTCGCTGGCTATTTAGCTAGCAAGTCAGAAGCGCTCAAACAAAACCTGCAGCTGGAAGTCAACGGCCGACGAGTGGCGCTGCAAGTGGAGAACAAGGAAGTTATTTTTCCTGAAGGCGCCGGCGGCTTGCCGACTTTGAAACTGGCGGTCACCTATAGTGGTCATTTCGCACCGGGCGCCGCTGACCTGCGCCTGCGCTATGTCGATCGCAACTACCCCGATCGTATGGGTTGGAAGGAAGTGATCGTGAAGCCCGGGGTGGGAGTTAATCTGCTGCAAAGCACGGCGCCTGCGAGCGACCGCAGTAATGAGCTGAGCGATTACCCCGCGGATTTACTGAACAGCCCGCCGCAGGATCTCGAAGCGAGTGCGGTTTTTTCCGTTATTGCACCGGTAAAGAGTTTGGCTGGTGCCGAAACGCCAGTTACTCCGGTCGTTCAAGGGAAAAGCGAAATCAAAGTGACGAGCAAACCAGCGGCGACTGTGAGCGCCGCGGAGTCGAGTATTTCGGCAGATAGCATAGCAGCTATGCCGCCCGTCAAAGTCGAATCAAGCATCAAGCCGCCAAAGCCGCTGCAAGCAAGCCGGCAGACGACACCGCGCAACGCTTTCACGGAATTGATGGCAACACCGCAGTGGAGCGTGACGATGCTGCTATTCGCGTTGGTCGTTGCGGCAGGTCTCGGTGCGCTTCATGCGCTGGAGCCGGGTCATGGCAAGACGTTGGTCGCGGCTTATATGGTCGGATCGCGTGGCACGATCAAGCATGCAATGCTGCTCGGCTTGATTGTCACTGTGGCGCATACTGCCGGCGTGTATCTGCTCGGCGCGGTGACGCTCTACGCTTCACAGTATATTGTTCCGGAAAAACTTTATCCGTGGTTGACGCTAACTTCCGGCCTGATGATCTTGGGTTTGGGCTGTGTCTTGTTCCTGCGCCGTTACCGCGGCGACGGCCAGCACCATCACGGGCATTCTCATTCCCATGGCGGGCATCACCACCACCATCACGGGCACTCTCACGGTCACTCGCATGGTCACGACCACGGCCATCATCACCATGATGCCAGCAAAGAAGTTTCGCTGAAGCAGCTGCTGACACTTGGCATCAGCGGCGGCATCGTGCCATGTCCCGCTGCTTTGGTCGTGTTGCTAAGCGCGCTGTCGCTCCACCGTGTTGGCTTTGGCTTATTGCTGATCGTCGCTTTCAGTATCGGCTTGGCCGCAGTGCTGATCGGCATCGGTATGCTCATGGTCTACGCGCAAACTTTCGCCGCGCGTTTCAAAGGCACCGGACCACTGACAACGCGCTGGCTGCCGCTGACTTCGTCGGCGTTTATCGTGCTATTCGGTGTCGCGCTCACTTGGCAGGCGCTGCAGAGCCAGTTCTGAGGGTTGTTTTGCCGATTTGCCGCCAGACCCTAGAGGAAGAAAATCTTCTGTGCGTGCTTAGGTCGGTGAATTGTGCGCCTGAATCTGTACTTCAAATGATCATGATTATTTGAAGCGGCACTTCAAACGATCATAAGTGCCCGAATTGAAATGAAAAAGGCGAGCCGTGAAGCTCGCCTTTTTGTCCAAATCCGGCAGTTTTTGATGTTTTTTACAGTCCGGAAGCTCCCAGATTGTAAAAGCGGCGGGCGTTGCCATGCAGCACGGCGGCTTTGTCGGCGTCGGTAATATCTTTGTTTTCCAAGAGCTCGCTGATCTCGTGTTTGCAGAACTCATTGTTCACTTCGTGCGGGTAGTCACTCGAGTAGACCCAGGGTTTGTTGCCGAAGCGTTTGATCGCGTAAGCCATGTCCGGTTCCTCGCCCTCGCAGCCGACGAAGACTCTTCCGGCGTCGATGTGGCGGGCGACGTATTCACACACTTTTTCTTTGGGCTTTAAGTCAAGAAATCTTTTGCGCGGATCGTGTTGGATGTGGGTCTCCCAAGAACGGTCGAAGCGCTCCAAGCACAGGAACGTCCAGGCAACGCCGCCTTCCATGAAGCCAAATTTGACGTTGGGGTATCTGTCAAACACGCCGTTGAAGACGATGCCGGCGAAGGAAACCATCTGGCCGAACGGGTGGCCCAACGCGTGCACGGGAGCGTAGGGCGTCAGGTCATCGAGGCCGAGGTTTTCATGGGCGCCGCCGTGGATGCCGATGGCGCAGCCGTGCTTGTTGGCTTCTTCGTAGATCGGCCAATAGCGCGAATCACCCAGATGCGCTTGAATCCCGGTGGAGGGCAGCATGACGCCGCACATGCCCAGATCTTTCACACATCTGCGCAGCTCCGCTACCGCCTCCGATGGCTCTTGGAGCGGCACCAAGCCCATCGCCTGAAAGCGCGGGTTGAACTTCATGTAGGTGTTGTAGATCCAGTCGTTGTAGCCGCGCGCGACATCGATGGCCCAGTCGCGGCTGACGATCTTGCCGAAGGCCAGGCCCAGTGTCGTATAGAGCACGGTTTTCTCGATGCCGACATCTTCGAGAAAATCGACCCAACCCGCGGGCCCGACTTTGTTAAACGCGCCGGGAGGAAAGTCGTGCATGTTGGCGGAGTGCAGATGGTCGAGGGGCGGAAACGGGTTGAAGAATGGATGAGTGTCGAATTTGTCGCGGTATTTCTGCGGCATGTAGTTGATGATTGCTTTGGTGTCTTCGATCACGTGGCCGTCGCCGTCGATGATTGTATAGCCTTTGAAGGGCATGGCTTTTCCTCCCGGGGATTTTCGCTTAGGTCATCAAGCGGAGCAGTCTTTGTCAAGACTGCTCTGTTTCGCGTTATAGGGAACTGGGCCTACAGCTCTGGACTCTGCATTAACCCAAAACCCGAAACACTACGACTCGTTCGGATTATTTTGAGGCGGGCAAAAAGGAAAAATCGGTGTGCTTCATCGGGTCGTAGTCCGCTGCAATCGGCCGCTCCTGGCGCAGGATGTCGAGATAGCCGCGCGCGATCTTGGGGTTCATGCGGGCGTCTTTGTTCATGATGCCGATCAACGTCGCGTAGGTGCCTTCGGCTTCCTGCTGATTCACTTTGAACTTGTCGACGATCATCTTGACGCTCTCGGCGCGGTTGGCGCGCAACCAGGCCAATGATTCGACGATGGCAGTGACGGTGCGCCGCACCGATTCCCGATTGGTTTTGATTTCGTTCTGCGAAGTGATCAGTCCGACGTAAGGGATGTCGGCCAACTCGCCCAGCGCCATGAACTTCTTGTAGCCGAGCGATACCGCCTTGTCGTCGAAGGGCGGCGTGACGACGGTGGCGACGACGCGGTTGCTGGTTAGCGCGCGAAAGCTATCGGCGGTGCCGCCGGTGTTGATGACGTTAATGTCTTTGTCTTTGATCTCATGCTTCTTGAGAAACGCCTGGAAGAAATAGTAGGGCGAGGTGCGTATGCCCGAGAGCGCCACGGTCTTGCCGATGAGATCCTGCGGTTTGTTGATGTCTTTGTTAGTCAACAGCACCCAGGGTGAGATGTCGCTGAAATTGGCCAAGACGACCATCGGCAAGCCGGACACCGCCGCGGAAAGCGCCGTCGAAACCGAGGTGAGATAGTTGATGTTACCGTTGACCAGCGCCTGGGGCTGGATCGAGCTGGTCATCTGAATATATTCGGACTCAATGTTGTATTTTTTGTAAATGCCTTTCTCGGCGGCGACGTAGTAGGGCATGTAGGAGAACGCGAGCGAGGGGAAGCCGATGCGGATTTTGTAGGGGGTTTCGGCGGCCGAGAGGACGGCTGCGAAGAGCAATGCCGAGAGAAAGCTTGCAACTCTTGTGATAGTGACGGTTCGGTTGATACCAGTGCGCCGAAGCCGTTCTTTGTATGTCATTCTGAGCCGAAGGCGAAGAATCTCGTCTTGACTCGCAGTGCCGAAGACGAGATCCCTCGCTGCGCTCGGGATGACACCGCCGCTACTTTGTGATCGCGTCCCTATCATGTTGTCTCCTCACGCATTCGCTGCTTTGGCTTGCCCATTCCAACTCTGCCGCGCAATTTTCAACGCGTTGGGCTGCGGTAAGTTTTTCAGCTTGAAAAACTCGATGGCGGTTTTGTTAAAAAGTTTTTCTTTTTGCGCGAAGGACAGATCTTTGCTGTCGACGGCGTCTTTGACCGAGTAAGGAAAGTGGCAATCCCAATGGCAATAGTCGGAGGCGTACATGACGGTGTTCTCGCCGTTGGCGGCAAAGACGCGGTCTAAGCCTGTTTCTTCGGACTCACACGTCAACGTTATCTGCTCGCCGCGGATGATGTCGCTTGGTTTTCTCTTCAAGTCCGGCATCTGCGGTGCGAGCTTCTCGATGTGCTCGTCGAAGCGCTCGGCCCAGAAGGGCAGCCAGCCGGCGCCGCCTTCCATGAAGCCGACGCGCAGCTTTGGATAACGGTCGAAGACCCCTTCGCCGATCATGTGCATCATCGCGAGCATGAGCTCGAACGGAAACGCGGTCATGTGCACGTAGACATATTTGTTTAAGCGCTCGCTGCCGGCGCCCATGACGCCGGACACGCCGAGCACGCCATCGTGGCCGGTCTGTGGGTGGACGCTGAGCGGCATTCCTAAAGACTGCGCGCAATCGTAGATCGGGTCGAACATGCGGTCGCCCATGTTGTTCAAGCCGTAAACGTTGGTTGGCAGCATGGCGGTTACTGCGCCGGCTTTGGCGAGATACTCCAATTCTTTGACTGCCGCAGGCGGGTTTTGGCAGGGAATCAAGCCAACCCCGAGCAAACGTTTCTTGTCGGCCGAGCAGTATTCCATGAGCCAGTCGTTGACCGCGTGGCAGAGCACGGCTGACAATTCTTTGTTCATCAATCCGTTCACCGTCAGCGCGATCTGGGTACCGAAGAGAATCGCGGCGTCGATGCCTTCGGCGTCCATGTCTTTGAGCCGCGCGTTAGGGTCGACCATGCCTTCGCGAAAGCCGCGGGCTTTTTCGGTCATCGGTCCGGAGACGCCGGGACCAAGGCCCTGCGACGCTGACCACATGCGCCCTTCGAGCAGCATGCGCGAGTTGCCTTCGTTATCCTTCATGCGAATAGGCGCCTGCGAACGCCATTTCTCCGGCATGCGCGGCCGCAGGTCGATGTTGCCCTCGTATACATGGCCGTCGGCGTCGATGACTAGAACATTGTCGAAGTTATCCATGATACCGTCCTCCGATCAGTGGCTTGAACACTCCCCTAGCACAGCGAAACTCTCCAGGGCAACCGCCGTTTGAAACCGCCATGGCGATCTTATATTCAAACAGAGTCGATGAAACGTCTTCTCAAAGAGTGCCGAGAGGGAAAGAAGCTCGAACGTGCCGATGCCATTGCTCTTGCGCGCGTCGAACCCGACGAGCTGCGTGAGTTATTAGATGTCGCGGCGCTCGTGCGCGACCGGTGCAAAGGCCGCGTAGTCACGTTTTCGCCGAAGGTTTTTGTGCCGCTGACGAACCTGTGCCGCGATTTTTGCGGCTACTGCACGTTTCGCAAAGCACCAGAGGAGTCGGGTGCCAAGACCATGTCCCTCGAAGAGGTGTTGCAGGTCGTGCGCCAAGGCAAGTTAATGGGCTGCACGGAAATCTTGTTTAGCCTGGGCGACAAGCCCGAGGCGATCTATCCGGAGATGAAGCAGTTTTTGAACGAGCGCGGTCATCAACGCACGCTCGATTATCTTTTCGCGGCCTGCAACGTCGTGCTTGACGAAACTGGCTTGTTGCCGCACGCCAATGCCGGAGTAATGGGCAAGGGCGATCTGCAGCGCTTGAAAAGCGTCAACGCGAGCATGGGACTGATGCTCGAAAGTGTGAGTGAGCGTTTGATGCAGGCCGGTGGCGCCCATGACAACGCGCCGGATAAAAAGCCCGCGGTGCGGTTGCGCACATTGGAATTGGCCGGCGAGCTGCGCATTCCTTTTACCACGGGGATATTGATCGGCATCGGTGAGACCTGGGAAGAACGCATCGATTCGCTGCTGGCGATTCGCGAGCTGCATGAACGCTACGGCCACATTCAAGAAGTGATCGTGCAAAACTTTCGCGCCAAGCCGACTATCCCGATGCACGACCATCCCGACGCGACGCGCGACGACATGGCGAAAACCATTGCGATCGCACGTTTAATCCTTGGCGGCGACATGAACATCCAGGCGCCGCCCAATCTGACGCCGGACGGATTTGAGTCTTATCTCGACGCCGGCATCAACGACTGGGGCGGCGTGTCGCCGCTGACACCGGATTTCATCAATCCCGAAGCGCCCTGGCCGGCGCTGCAATTGCTCCAAGAAAAGAGCGCGCAAGCTGGCTTCGCATTGAAAGCGCGCTTGCCGATCTATCCCGAGTACATTCGTGAGGCATTTGTCCATGCCGATGTCCTATCGGTCATAGAAAAGCTTTGCGATGCCAATGGCCTGGTCAAGAACGGCGGCCCGCTGGCGCAGCTTCCTTCACTCCAACACTCCGGTACTCCCTCCGCCCAGGTCTTTCGCCGATGATCGCGGTTCTGACCGGCGGAACCGGCGGCGCCAAGCTGATTGAGGGCTTGGCGGCGGAGGTCGATCCATCCGAGTTAACAATCATCTGCAACACCGGCGACGATTGTGTGTTCCACGGGCTAAACATCTCGCCCGACATCGATACGATTCTCTACACGTTGGCCGGCCTGGCCGATACCGAAAAAGGCTGGGGTGTCAAAGGCGATACTTTTACGGCGTTAGAACAGCTTCGGCGTCTCGGCAATGACGCTTGGTTTAACCTCGGCGATAAAGACTTGGCGATGCACATCACGCGCACCAAGCTGCTGCGCGAAGGATTGCCGCTATCGGCCGTAACCGAGCGCTTGTGCTTGGCGCTTGGCGTGCGAGCAATGCTTGTGCCGATGTCAGACCAAACGATCGAGAGCCGGGTCACAACACCGCGGGGGGAAATTTCCTTTCAAGAATTTTTTGTGAAAGGTCGTTGGGCCGCCGAGGTGACGGCGGTGCGCTTTGCCGGTGCCGAGCAGAGCCGTCCGGCGCCGGGTGTTATCGAAGCGATCCAGAGCGTGAGCGGCATAATCATTTGCCCGAGCAATCCGATCACCAGCATCGGTCCGATCTTGGCAGTGCCGGGAATACGCGCTGCGCTCGAGCAAGTAACAGTGCCGGTGGTGGCGGTGAGTCCACTGATTGGCAAGGCGGCGATTTCTGGACCGGCGCACAAGCTGATGACCGCGTGCGGCTTCGAGGCGACGGCGCTGGGCGTGGCACAAAAGTACCGGGGATTGCTCAAAACGCTGCTGATAGACCACGCAGATCGAAAACTTGCCGCAGGCATCGAAGAGCTCGGAGTCGACCTCGGCGTTACCGATATCCGCATGCCAACGCTTGCGGACAAGCGTCGGCTTGCGCGCGAGGTCTTGGCTGAGGTGCGCAAATAGTGATAAGAAAATTCTTTCTACTCCCCCATGAACGTCGTCGCTCTGATACCGGTTAAAGGCTTCCGCAATGCCAAGCAGCGCTTGAGCCCGCTGCTCGGCGCGGCCGATCGCGAAGTGCTCGCGGAGACCATGTTCCGCGATGTGTTGCGCGCGGTTGTCCGCGCGCGCGGTTTGGCTGGCACTTATGTCGTTACCGGCAACGATCAAGTGGCGGCGATAACAACCGAGCTGGGCGCGGAAGTCATTCGCGAAGCCGTGGAGACCGGCGAGACCGGCGCGGTGGATTTTGCGCGGCTCGAGTTGAAAAAACGCGGCTGCGAAGCGGCGCTGATTATTCCCGGCGACATGCCGCTGGTACGCGCTCGGGATATCGAACAGGTACTCGCTCAGGTTCCCACAGATGCTAGAGCGCCTTACGCGCTGCTCGTGCCGTCGCATGATCGCCTGGGCACGAACGCATTAGTTTTGGCGCCGCCGGATTTGATCAAGCTGCGTTTTGGCTACGACAGCTTCACGTTTCACATGAGCCAGGTAACTTCGCAGGGCTTGCCGATGCGCTTTGTCGAGAACGAGGCGATTGCCCTCGATATCGATGACCCCAAAGATCTCGAATGTTTCTTAAGTCATAATCTCGCCGACGGTGATTCGACAGGCGTGGCGCGGGCCATGTTGAGCGAACGACAAGCTGAGAGCCGCCGTTCCGGTGGCGCATGAAGAAAATCGAGCTGCTCGGGGTCGAAGGGCTCGGCGAGATTCGCGCCGGGGACGCGGTTGGCAAGATCATTGCCGAGGCTTGCAGGAACGCAGGTATCGCTTTGACCGACGCCGACGTGGTTGTCATTGCGCAAAAGATCGTGTCCAAGGCCGAAGGACGCATGGTACGGCTGGCCGACATCGAACCGTCGGCGCGCGCGCAGGAAATCGGCCGCGAGCTGGACAAAGATCCAGTGTTGACCGAAGTGATTCTGCGTGAAAGCCGCGGCGTGGTGCGCAAGGGCGGGCGCGCCTTGATCGTCGAGACCCAGCACGGTTTTGTCTGCGCCAACGCCGGTGTCGATTGCTCTAACGTCGGGCTCGGGCAAGCCGCGTTGTTACCGAAAGACCCCGATGCGTCGGCGCGGCGCGTTCGCACGGAAATTGAAGCGCAGTGCGGCTGCGCACCGGCGGTGATTATCACGGACAGCTTCGGCCGGGCGTGGCGCGTGGGGACGGTGGACGTGGCCATCGGCGTGGCGGGCATGAAGGCGATCAAAGACGAGCGCGGCACGAAGGATCGTTACGGTTATGAGCTGCATGCGGCGGTGGCAGCGGTGGCGGACGAGTTGGCGGCGGCGGCAGAGTTGGTGATGGGCAAGAAGGATGGGGTGCCGGTGGTAATTGTGCGAGGTTATCAGTTCGAAAAAAAGGAGGATGGATCGGTGCGAGAGCTGCTCCGGCCCCAGGCCGAGGATCTCTTTCGCTAAGGTTCGAGAAGTACAATGGACAATTTGAGTGTGGCAATTGTCGGCGGCACGGGAAATCTCGGCAGTGCGTTAGCGCTGCGCTTGGGCGCGCCGGGGGTGAAGATCATCATCGGCTCGCGCGACGCCGAAAAGGCCAAAAAGGCCGTGGACACGTTGAAGCCCAACCTGCGCGCCGGCGAGATGGTCGGCATGACTAATCAGGATGCGGTCAAGGACGCCAACTTCGTCGTTATCGCAGTGCCGTACGAAGGCCAAGCGCAAATGATTCAAGATTTGAAGGGCCAAGTAGCGGGCAAGATCATCATCGACACGGTGGTGCCATTGAACAAGGTAAAGCCCTTCGTGCCGCCGGCGGGTTCGGCGCTGCAGGAAGCGCAGCAGATTCTCGGCGACGAAGCGCCGGTGATCGGCGCGCTGCACAATATTTCCGCAGTCGATTTGGGCGACGTCGATTCGCCACTGGGCGACGTGCTCGTGGTCGGTGACAACGCCGAGGCGAAGAATAGGGTGATGGAGATCATCACCCGCATCGGCGCGCGTGCCTTCGACGGTGGCCCGGCGAGCAATGCTTACGTAGTCGAAGGGCTCACGGGCGTTATCATCGCGCTGAACCGCAAATACAAATCCAAACACGGCAGCATCAAAATCACCGGCATCGGCGATCACTAGTAAGTTCGTTCTCCGCTTGCGCGGTGCGAGCCCAGCAAAACCCTTCCGGAGCGAAGGCAAAACAGTCTGCTCCTAAGAATGGTATATGACTGAGAAAAGGCTGTGCTGATGCCTTCGCTCCTCCAGGGTTTCGCCGGGCTCGCAGTTTTCCCCAACAAGTACCAGTCCAAACACGGCAGCATCAAGAAATAAGCTTGTCTACGCTTGCGCGGTGCGAGCCCAGCAAAACCCTTCCGGAGCGAAGGCAAAACAGTCTGCTCCTAAGAATGGAATATGACTGAGAAAAGGCTGTGCTGATGCCTTCGCTCCTCCAGGGTTTCGCCGGGCTCGCAGTTTTCCCCAACAAGTACCAGTCCAAACACGGCAGCATCAAGAAATAAGCTTGTCTACGCTTGCGC